>CAJGCN010000069.1 GCA_904501815.1 uncultured Clostridia bacterium | reverse complement strand
GGCTCGTCGGAAAAGACCATTCCGTTCGTAAGCGCCGTCGTGCCTTTGGGGCTAACGGACGGAAACTCGTGGATATTCAAGCCGATTCCGTGCCCTAACGAATGGGTGAATAAACTGCCGTAGCCTTTTGCTTGAAGATATTCTCTTGCAATCGCATCGGCTTCTTTGCCCGTCATTCCCGCGCAAAGCTTTTCTTTAACAAGGTTATGCGCCGTCAAAACGCTTTCGTACGCCTTTTTAAACTCGCCGTGCTTTCCGTCGTCGCCAAACAAAAAGGTACGCGTGATATCCGAGCAATAGCCGTCCACTTTACAACCGAAATCCATTAAAATCTCGTCGCCGAATGTAAGCTTCGTTCTGCCCGTTTCATAATGCGGAACGGAAGCGTGCGCACCGAAAGCAACAATAGTATCGAAAGAAGTGGACTGTGCGCCGAGCATTTTCATGTTATATTCCAAAAGGGCGGCAAGCTCCGCTTCTTCTGCGCCTTCTTTAATTTCAGGCAAAAGCTTTAAAAACGCTTTTTCGGCAATCTCGCACGCAACGGAAATTTTTTCAAGCTCCCAGCTTTCTTTCACGCTCATGGTTTCGTTTAACATGCCGTCGATATTTACCGTTTTAACCCCCGCTTTTTCCAAAGTAAGATATTCCACGTGGGAAGTTTCCCGAAAGGAAATCCCTACTTTTTCATACCCGGCAAGTCTTTCCAAAACTTCGCTTTGCGTATACAGCACGGGCTTTACGTCCGAGCCAGCCAAAATCTTTTCCGCCGCTTCGATATACCGTTTATCGGTGTACAGCGTTGCGCCCGTTTGATCGACGATTACGCAACCGTTTTCGGCAACGAAACCCGTCAAGTAGCGCAAAAGATATTCGCAAGATGCGTATACGGCGTCTGCGCCGCAAGCGTTTAAAACTTTTTTTCCGTTGGTATAGACCATTTCTCGACCTCTTAACTATATTTTAGCAAAAATTTTCCTTTTCGTCAACTATACGAAAGGGCTTGCCTGAAAAAATCAGAAATTCCCGCCAAAATAAATGCGCTTCATCTCTATTGCGTCTTCCGCTTGCGTTCCTGCGGACTCGCTTACGATATAAGGTTCTAAGCTAAGCTCTTTAAGCGCTTGGGCAAGCGGTTCGAATTCAGGTCCGTATTGTTGGTCTTCAAACGTCAGATGTTTTATTTCCCCTTTCGCAGAATACATAATCTTAGAAAAATGCACGTGAAAATGCTTCATCCGCTCAAAGCCGAGCCTGTCAATCATATAGCTCAATCGTTCTTTATAGTCGGCTTTCGTTTTGAGAGAGCCTTGCTCCCGTGCGTTAATATGCCCAAAATCCACGCAAGGCGTGAACACGGGGTCAATCAAACAAAAGTCTACGATTTCTTCCACCGTGCCGATTTGCGCAAGCTTGCCCATCGTTTCAGGGCAAAACATCATATCTTCCAAGCCATTTAAATAAATATACTCTTTTAAAATCTTTAACCGTTCCAACGTTTTATCCACCGCTTCAAAGCGCGTTGCCTTGCCTTGCGCGGCGGGGTGAAACACGACTCTTTTCCCGCCCATTAAACGGCAAAGCTTTGCGCTGTCGAGAACGTAGCCGTAGGATTTTGCCGCCATTTCGTCGTCGGGGTTTGCAAAATTGATAAAATACGGAGCGTGCACGGAAATTTCCACGTCCGCTTTTTGAAACGCGCGCTTGATAGAAGCCGCTTTTTCTTCCGTCATACGCACTCCGCGACCGAAAGAATATTCAAAGCAATCCAAACCCCTGCTCTTTACGAACGCCGCCGATTCTTCCGTGCGTTCAAATCCTTCCGCATAAAAATTGTCGCAATTCCCGCTCGGTCCAAATTTAATCATTTTCTCTCACTCTCCGTATATCCTGTTTTAACTGTTCTTTCAATTCTTCCACCGACGGAAATTTCTTAATTTCACGCAAAAACCGTTGAAACTTCAACGTCAACCTTTGCCCGTATAAATCACCCGAAAACCCGTCGAGATAGGTTTCCGTGCAAACCGTTTCGTCTTGAAAGGTCGGGCGCGCGCCGTAGTTAGTGATAGCCGAGTATTCTTTCCCGTCTACTTCCACTAACGTTTGATACACCCCTTGTTTTAACGCAATTTTTTCCAAAGGATAGGCAATATTTGCGGTAGGAAATCCGATCGTTCTGCCCACGCCCCTGTCTTTCACCACTTCGCCCGTTAAGAAAAACGGACTTTCGAGAAGAGCGTTCGCCCGTTCAATTTCCCCGTTTAAAAGAAATTTTTTCACCGTGCTTGCGCTTACTTTCTCCCCGTCTATTTTGATGAGCTCCAACGTTTCAACGTGTACTTGGGTGTCCCTTTTTAAAGTTTCGGGCGTACCGCCCGCTAAAAAGCCATAGCGAAAATCACTCCCGCAATAAAAAGCTTTAACGGAAAATTCTTTCGTCAAAAGGCTTGAAAACTCTTTCGGGGAAAGTTTGCGTATTTTTTCAAAAGACAGTTCAAGCAAAAAATCCACGCCAAGTCCGCGAAAAATTTCCCGCCGTTCCTTTAAGGTAAAAATCGCTTGTCCTTTACCGCCCGCAATCGTCATAATTCCAACGGGCAACCCGCTCGACTTCGCGCAGGAAATCAACGCGCAATGCCCTAAATGCGCGCCGTCAAAACCTCCCAGCAAAAGAACGCAAGGGAAAGTTTTTTTTAAGTTTTGGTTGAAATACACGGTGTTTAACATAATTTCGTTTTTAATTTCGCTTTCCCGTCTTTAACTTCCGCAACGCCGTAGAAACTCCCGTCAAGATTATAAAACTTATATTCTCCGTCTGCGCAATCGCAAGGTATGCTCACGCCGTTAAAAATCTTTTCCCATCGGGGACAAGTAAGCTCCAACCTTTCAAAAGGCAAAACGCTTTCCGTTGGAATTATATATTTTTCAAGCTCGTCAATAGGCGGGTCGCTTTCCAAAAAGGAAAAAGGGACGGCGTTTTCTATCCCGAACGCACCGCTTTGCGTGCGCCGAAGATAACTCATCACGGCGTTCGTTCCGAGCTTTTCCGCCAAATCCCTGCCGATAGAGCGAATATACGTTCCACCGCCACAAACGATTTTAATTTTATAGGCGTTTTTGGTATTTTCCGATTTTCCAAGCAGTTGCGTTTCGTAAATTTGCACCTTTTTAGGAGCAAGTTCAAACTCTACGCCCGCGCGCGCAAGCTCGTAGCCACGTTTCCCGCCTACGCTTTTTGCGCTGTATTTCGGGGGAATTTGCAAATTTTCTCCGATAAATTCAGGCAAGACCCGTTCAATTTCTTGCGCCGACGGAATTTCACCGCCGTAGACGAGCGTACCCGTACTGTCCAGCGTATCCGAAGAAACGCCGAACGTAAATTCTGCGATATATTCTTTTTTCTTGTTTAAAAAATAATCGAACAATCTCGTGGCGTTGCCTACGCCAACGGGTAAGACCCCGCTCGCTAACGGGTCGAGCGTGCCTAAATGCCCCGACGGCGCGCCCGTCAGCCATTTAATTTTATTGACCACCGCCGAAGATACTATCCCCGACGGCTTGTCAACGTTTAAAAACCCGAACGTTTTAATTTTAGGCGGTTTCTTCACTCCGAACCCCTTTTAGCGCAATTCCACGCCAAGCTTAAATTTCAAGTTTCCGAGAATTTTCTTCACGAACCCGTCGAGCGTTTCGGGCGTGAACGCTTTTTCCACGTTCGCGTCGGGCGTGAACGTAAGCGTATACGCCATACTCTTTTTGCCTTCGGGAAGCTGTCCGCCACGATACACGTCGAACAGTCTTGCGCTCGTCACGTATTTACAAGAATGAAGCAAGACGTCTTCAATTTCGCCCGAAGTGAGTTTTTCGTCGGCAATCAACGCCAAATCGCGTTTTACCGCAGGGAATTTCGGCAAGTTTTTATAGGCGATTTTATCGTCCATAGCCCCTTTTATTTCTTCCAAATCCAACTCACCGAGATAGACTTTTTTATCAAGTCCGAGCGAAAGGGCGATAGCAGGGTCGAGTTCACCGATTACCCCGACCTGTTTTCCGTCAACGTTAAGCGACGCGGAAACGCCAGGATGCAAATAACTCGTTTGCGCGCGAACGTAGGAAACGGGCAAGTGGAAAAGCTCGGAAATTTTCTCCGTTGCGCCTTTCATATCGAAGAAATCGCATTTTGCGCCCCAAATCCCTAAAACAAGGCGTTTACGTTCTTCGGGTTGTTCGCCCGCTTGGTTGGGAATATAAATATTTGCAATTTCAAATTCCCTGCCTTCGTCGTTCCCCCGACGAATATTTCTTACGGCGTTGCCGAGCATAGACGGCGCAAGAAACGTTCGCATGACGGACAACTCTTCGCTGATAGGATTTAAAATTTTCACCGCGTTGCGCTCGCTCGCATCTTCGGGAAGCTTCATCAAATCAAATTCTTTCGGGGAATAGAAAGAATAATTATACGCTTCGAAAAATCCTTGCGTTTTTAAAAGCGTTTTTAAATGCAATTCCTTTTTCTGTTCGTCGTTTAATCCCCCGCCCGTCACGCTCGCCTTTTCCAAGAACGTAGGCGTTAAATGTTCGTAGCCGTACATACGGATAATTTCTTCCGCTAAATCGGGATAATTATCTACGTCGTCGCGATAACCGGGAATTTCCACCGTCAACGTATCGCCCGTCAAACTCGGCTTAAAATTAAGGCGGGACAAAATCGCAAGCATTTCTTCGCTCGGCACTTCAATCCCCAACAGCGCGTTGATTTTTTGCACGCTCGCCGTCATGGTGCGGGGCGCAAGGTCTACTGCGCAAACGTCTTCACAAAGCTCCGTGACCACTCCGCAATCAAGTTCTTCAATCAAATGCAACGCGCGAGCCATACCGTAGCCGTTCGTGTAGGCATCCACCCCTTTTTCAAAACGGGAAGAAGAATCGGACGACTGCCCGAGCGCACGAGAAGTTTTACGCACGTTATCCCGCGCAAACTTCGCGGATTCGAAAAATACGTTTTTCGTCGTTTCTTTAATTTCGCTGTTTAACCCGCCCATAATCCCTGCGAGCGCAACGGGCTTTTCCCCGTCGCAAATCACGAGATTTTCAGGCGTAAGCTCAAATTCCTTTTCGTCGAGCGTGGTGATTTTTTCGCCTTGCTTGGCGCGGCGCACGACGATTTTTCTGCCTGCTAAATCGTCTGCGTCGAACGCGTGCATAGGTTGCCCCATTTCCAAAAGCACGAAATTCGTAATATCCACGATAGGAGAAATAGAACGGATACCCGAAAGCGCAAGCCGTTTTCTAAGCCATGCAGGGGATTTTCCGCCTTTGATATTTTCCACGTAATGCCCTACGTAGCGGGGACAAAGGTCGGGCGCTTGCACTTCCACCGCAACGGGCAATGCGTTGGTTTTTTTTGCCGTGAACGCATAGGACGGTTCTTTTAAAGGCTTTCCAAGCACCGCCGCCACTTCACGGGCAATCCCTAAAATACATTGACAGTCGGGACGGTTCGCCGTAATCGAAATATCGAAAATCCAGTCGTCAAGCCCTACGATTTTGCGAATATCTTCCCCGACGGGCGCAGACTTATCCAAATCCAACAAGCCGTAATATTCCGCGCCGTCGTAGTAATCGTCGTTAATGCCAAGTTCTTCGCCCGAACAGAGCATACCAAACGACTCTACCCCGCGAAGCTTGCCTTTTTTAATCTTTTTAATCCCGTCAGGGTTCTTTTCAAGCGCTTTGGGGTCGCTTTCCACGACGGTCGAATTATCCAACGCGCAAGGCGTTTTCATTCCCACATACACGTTATCTGCGCCCGTGACGATTTGAATTTCCCTGCCGTATTCTTCCCCGCAATCCACCACGCAAATTTTCATGTGGTCGCTATCGGGGTGCGCGGTCAAAGCTTTGACTTCGCCTACGACCACACGGGAAATCTTTTCGCCTAAATAGACGAGTTCTTCCACTTCAAAACCGCAGGAGAACAGCTTTTCCGCAAGCTCCTGCGCGGAAATATCAATATCGACGTAATCTTTTAACCAACTCAAAGGTGCTTTCATTTTCTCGTCCTCCTTAGTCTTCGAACTGCTCTAAAAACCGTACGTCGTTTTCAAAGAGCGTTTTAATGTTATTGATACCGTATTTAAGCATTGCGATACGTTCGATACCCATACCGAACGCAAAGCCCGTGTATTCGTCGGGGTCTACGCCACAGTTTTCCAAGACGTGGCGGTTTACCATTCCTGCGCCAAGCACTTCAATCCAGCCCGTACCTTTGCACAACCGACAGCCCTTTCCGCCACATTCCGAACAGCTCAAATCTACTTCTACGCTCGGCTCGGTGAACGGGAAATAGGAAGGACGCAAGCGCACTTTCGTCGAAGACGAGAACATTTTGCGCGCAAATTCCCCAAGCATACCCTGCAAATCGCAAAGAGTAATCCCTTTGTCCACGACAAGCCCTTCCATTTGATGAAACATAGGCGAATGGGTTGCGTCGTCATCCGAGCGGAACACTCTGCCCGGCGAAAGAATTTTAATCGGGGGCGCTTGTTTTTCCATTACGCGAATTTGCCCCGCCGAAGTTTGCGTGCGCAACAGTAAATTATCCGCTAAATAGAACGTATCTTGCATATCCCGAGCGGGGTGGTCTTTGGGGGTGTTAAGCGCGGTAAAGTTATAATAATCCGTTTCGATTTCCGGCCCTTCGAAAATCTTAAAGCCCATACCCGCAAAAATATCAATAAGCTCGTTTTTCACGAGCGTGATCGGATGCAACGCCCCCGCTTGATAATTTCTGCCGGGCATAGAAATATCCACGCGTTCTGCCGCGTATTTCTTTTCCATTTCCATTTGCCGAACGACTACGGCGCGTTCGTCGAACAACGCTTCCATACTTTGTT
>CAJGCN010000068.1 GCA_904501815.1 uncultured Clostridia bacterium | reverse complement strand
GCGTTGCACGATTATTACTGGCAAGAAATGTTGCTTACCGATAAAAAACGCAAATAAGGAGAAAGAAAATGAGAAAATTCGGTCAATTTTTAAAAAATTTGTTTATTTCTAAGTTCTGGATAAAAGCCGTTTCTTTATTTCTTGCCTTTTTCGTGGTGATTTTATTGAACTTTTAAGTAAAGAACGGCAACGGAGATTCTATTCATAAACTATATAGGGGAATACGATAGAGAATGATTTTACGGACCCGACGGCAAAGACCGTAGCGGGTAAAGAGAGGACAGTATGAATATTAAAGTTTGTAAATTCGGCGGAACTTCTATGGCGGACGGAAACGTAATTCTTTCTGCTGCGAAAATCGTAAAAGCGGAAGAAGAACGTCGCTACGTGGTTGTATCTGCGCCCGGTAAACGGTTTGGCGGAGATATTAAGGTGACGGATTTGTTATACGCTTGCTCCGATGCTTATGAAAACGGAGACAAGAAAGCGTTTGACGAAGTTTATCAAAAAATTCGCACTCGTTTTATGAATATAGAAAGAGAAATCGGTATTGATTTAGGGCTGGAAACGGCGCTCAATGAAGTCGAAAAGGAAATTCTTGGCGGGGCGGGGCAGGATTATTGCGCTTCTCGCGGGGAATTTCTTGCCGCAAAAATCATGGCGGCTGTTCTTGGCGTGCCCTTTATTGATGCAACGGAGTTCGTGCGTTTTGATGAAAACGGTTTGCTTAGCGACGAAACTTATGAATTAGCGAAAAAACTTTTTGCGAAATATCCGCGCGCGGTAATACCGGGATTTTACGGGCTTGGCGCAGACGGAAAGGTAAAAACGTTCTCGCGCGGTGGCGGGGATATTTCCGGCTCTATCGTTGCAAAAGCGGCAAACGCGGTATTATACGAAAATTGGACGGACGTAAGCGGATTTTTCGCTTGCGACCCGCGTATCGTTAATTCCCCTAAATGTATTCCCGAGCTTTCTTATCAAGAACTTCGCGAACTTTCGTATATGGGCGCAAACGTTTTGCACAGCGACGCTATTTTTCCTGTGAAGAGCGCGGGAATTCCCATTCGCATTTGCAATACGTTCCGTCCTGAAGATAAAGGTACTTATATCGTTTCCGCAAGCAAACGCAAACTCGGGGAAAATATCGTGACGGGAATTGCAGGTAAAAAAGATTTCACCGTTATTTCTTTGGAAAAATCTATGATGAACTCGGAAATCGGGTTCGTTGGAAAAGTGCTTTCCGTTATTGCTAAGCACGGAATTTCTTTTGAACATTTGCCGTCGGGAATTGATACCATGTCTTTGATTATCGATAATGCGTATTTAAAAGACGGTATGTTGCAAACTTTAATAGACGAAATGCAAGAAATTGCAAATCCTGACCGTATTTACACGCACGAAAATATCGCTTTGATTGCAACGGTGGGGCACGGTATGGCGAATAATATCGGTACGTCGGCAAGATTGTTCCGCGCGCTTGCGGATGCGAACGTAAACGTGATTATGATCGATCAAGGTTCGAGCGAATTAAATATTATCGTCGGCGTTGACAACGATAAATGCAACGCTTGTATTCACGCGATTTATAACGAATTTTTTGCATAAATAAAAAAAGGAAAAGTATGGAAGGATTATTAAAGAAAAAACTTTGGATTGCCTTGCTGTATATCGGTTGTTCGGCGGCGATTGAAATGCTTACTTTCTTAGTGACGGGTATGGGCTTATTTCCCGTTTATTGGGGGATAGATTTAGCATATATGCTTGTGATGGGATTAGTGCTGTTTTTGTTGCCCGGTTGCGTGCCTTCTATCGTTGTAAGCTCTATTTTATTAGTGTTGCAAGTCGTTATATCTTTCGTCAACGAAGCGTTATGCACGATGAGCGGTATCGTTTTCAGCTTTACCATGCTGAATTTAACGAAAGAAGTGGGGGGTGTTTTTAACTCCAACTTCGTCAATTGGTTTTTCCTTGCCGCAATGCTCGTTATGTTCGGCTTAACGCTCGGTGCGTCTATTTTCATCAACGTAAAGATTAAAACGAAGAAAGGACAAGCCTTAAAAACCGCATCGGTGATGCTCGCGGCGGTGATTTTGGTGTGTGGCGGTACGTTTGCTTCCTATCACGGCGCGTTGTCCTTTTTTAACGAAGTAAAAGCGGAAGAAAATACTATCGATTATAATGACGACTATTATTTATACGAAACGCAATTCATTTCCGCAAAAGCCCTTAGAAAATTCGGCTTTTTCGGGTTTTATTCGGTGCAAGTATCTAACGCGTTCTCTCAGCTTTTTGAAAGTAGCGAGCGTGAAATGGACGAGCTGTTGCTTGCCGATATCGACGAATATTTCGCGGAAGGGCAAATGAGCAACGACGTTTACGGCGAGAATATTTATACGGGCTCAATGCGCGGTAAAAATCTTGTTTTAATCGTCATAGAATCGGGCGAATGGGTTGCGATAAACAAAGAATACACGCCTACTTTATATTCAATGGCAACGCAAGGCTTGGCGTTTACCGAATACTACGCGCGGGATAAGACGAATCATTCCGAAGCTATGTCGATTTTAGGAAGCTATCCGAGCAATTTGCCTTTGTTTACAGATATTTCCGATTATCTCAGCGGACACGTTCTGCCGTTTACCTTGCCCAACGCATTAAAGAAAATAGGGTATACGGCGAATTATTTCCACGCACACGAAAAGGATTTTTACGATCGCGATATCACGCACGGCACGTCTGAACAAGACCCTTACGACCGCGACGAAACGCACGGTGCGAACGGGATTTACGGGTTTGATACGGCGCATTTCTTGGAAGATATGCCGAAGCTGGAAGGTTGCAACGACAAGGGCGAAAGCATCAAAGAATCCTTCTATGCGTTTGATAAAGATCATCTTTTAATGAAAGAATATTTTAACGAATATACCTATAAAAAAGAAAATTCGGAAGCTTTCTATACATTGCACATGACTCTCAGCTCGCACGGGCATTACGAAGATTTGGTCGAATACGGCGACTATCCTAATCTTACGGGAGATATGTATAAAGGAATGACGCAGGAGCAAAAGGAAGCGTATTTCTCGAAGAACGTTATTTTAAAAGGCTTTGAAAAATATTACCGTATTATTCAAGGCTATCCTTCTACGTTCGTTTACGATAAAGCAATGGATTTTACGCAAATCAATAAACTGACGAAAGAAGAGCAAAAGGAAGTGTATCTTAAATACAAGCGTTATCAAGCGGGTATGATGGACTTGGACGAAGGGGTCAACTCTTTGCTCTACGATTTAAACGAAAAGGGTGAGCTTGACGACACGGTGTTCTTTTTCTACGCCGACCATAGCGCGTATTACGACACTCTCAATTATAAGTTAAAAGGCATATCGGAAGATCAAGCTTGGAATTCGGACGTATATAATATTCCTTGCTTTACCTGGTACGGCGGGAGTATGGATTTAGGAGTTTCGTCAACGAATTTCTACGACGGCTATCACGATTTTTCGTTCACGGCGAGCAAAGATTTGCTTTCTCCGCTGAAAGGGGGAACGACGGTTGATAAGTTCGGCAACTCTTTCGATTTGATACCCACTCTTTTGCATTTGATGGGCTATAATTACAATATGAACTTGTATCAAGGGGTGAGTATGCTTTCCGATGCGCCTTCGTCGGTCTTCGTAAGCTTAGAATCGGGGATTTTTACGAATAAGTATTACTACGACGGTACGACGGTTTCCGCAAAACAAGCGGACGGGACTTGGTTGCATTTCGATTATGAAGAACAGCTTGAATCGCAAGAAGGTTTACCCGAAGATATTTCTGCGTTCTTAAAAGAAAGTTTGGAATATTACTACCGTAGAGAATTTTTAAATCTCATTTATAAATACGATTATTTCCGTTATCGAAAAGCCTTTGAAACGTTTGACTTTAATGGTCAAAAAGTCGCATTCCTAATCCCGAATTTATAATAAGGAGCAAAAATATGAAAGCTTATAAAGTACAGTTAAAAGAAGAGTATTCTTTTTTGCAGGGCGGAACGCTCGAATGTGTGTTGATGGAAAATCCTTTTGATGAATCCCAACATCCCGAATGGAAACGCCCCGCGCTCGTGGTTGTTCCCGGCGGTGGGTATGCCTATGCAAGTAAAAGAGAAGCGCAACCCGTTTCCAACGCCTTTTTGGCAAGGGGATTTCAATGCTTTATTCTTAACTATTTAAACCGTCCCGAAGGCGTGCGTTATCCCGAACAGTTCTTAGAACTTTCTTGCGCGGTAGACTACGTGAAAAAGCATGCGGAAGAATTATGCGTAAACGAGAAAGAAGTATTCGTCGTGGGCTTTTCGGCAGGCGGGCATTTGACGGCAAATCTCGCTACCTTATATCACGAAGCTTCTGCCCTTGCCGGCGTAGAGCTTGATAATAAACCGACGGCGGTGGGGCTTTCCTATCCCGTAATTACAAAAGAAGGACACGCAGGTTCGTTTATCAATTTACTTGAAGGGTATAGCGAAGAAGAAAAGACCGTCTTGGAAAAGAAGCTTGCCTTAAACGAAGCGGTCAGCGAGAAAACCGTTCCCGCTTTCGTTTGGACGACGGCGACGGACAACGCGGTGAAGGCAACCGATTCTTTAAAGTTCGCTCTTGCGCTTGCGGAAAATAAAATTCCTTACGAATTGCACGTATTCCCCGAAGGAAATCACGGGACGAGTACGGGGGACTACGAAGTAAACGCCTATCAGACTTCCGAAGCGTTTAAAAAGATACGTAATTGGCAAAATGATTGCGCGGATTTCTTCCACCGCTTTACCGAAGAAAAATTTTAAGTTTACATACGAAAGAAAAGGACGGAAAATACCGTCCTTTTTCTGTTCATCTCAACCCTGCCCCGTTGTTTTCGGGCGAATACGTATATACGTACTGCCCCGTTTAAGCGAAACGTTATGCGCTTTGGAAAGCTGTGAAACGGAAACCGCCTGATATCCCGCTTCTTTTAAGGCGGGCAGAAGCAACTTTACCGCCTCTATCGTATTTTTGCCTCCGTCGTGCATTAAAACGATTGCGCCGTTGAATTTTTTCGATAAAACCGTTTGTTTAATTTGCTCGGCGGAAACACCTGTCCAATCCAGCGTGTCAACCGTCCAGTCGATAATCGGCGTTTCGGCAAGGGATTTTACTTGCTCGCTCGTTTTACCGTATGGTGCGCGAAGCAAATGTCGGGGCTTGCCGTCGTGTTGCTCTAATAATTTGTCAACTTCGTCGATTTCCTGCCGTAATCGTTCGCTGTCAAGCTTGGATAAATCGGCGTGCGAATAGGTGTGATTGCCAAGCTCGAACCCGATCGTCATTGCTTCCGTTAATAAGGTAGGGGAATATTCTTTTATTCGATAGCCGTTAAAAAACACGGTAGCGTTTGCTTTACAATCGGGATTTTTCTCGTTAAACGAAGCAAAGGTTGCGATTAAGCTTTCCAAATGCCCCGTAGGCGCGTCGTCAAAGGTAAGCGAAATTAATTTTTTGTCCGTTTGAACGTCGGAAATATCAACGTCCGCCACCGTCCAAATCCCGTCATCTGCCTTTTTAGAAGGGGCAGGGGCGTGCAGAATAATTTTTCTTTCTTCCATAGGCAGAACGTTTAAAGGCGGTTTGTTTGCGCAAGCAGGTAGCGTAAGCAAGCAAACGGCGCATAGGATAGAATAAGCTTTTTTTAAAGAGAACATATTGATAAGTTGGTTGTTTTGTATGGATTTTATTCAATTCAAACAGGAATTATACAGAAAGTATAAATTGCGCGCTAATTTCTTGACAAAAGTGAACGTATATGTTAAAATAATAAGTGTTGCACGTGCGTTAAGCTTGGCGCAAAGCAAAGATGAGAGGGAATAAAGATAGATAAATGGAAAAAATGATTAAACAGGTTTGCGAATTATTTCAAATCAGCGGGGAATATCGTAGTTATGAAGTGATTACCAGCGGACACATTAACACTACGTATAAAGTATATTTCTTCCGAAACGGGGAACTCAAGGATTATATATTGCAACGGGTGAACACGAAAGTCTTTAAAAATCCCGTTGCCGTGATGGAGAACGTTTCTTCAATTACCGAATATATTCGCAGTAAAATTAAACAAACGGGCGTAAGCGCAAAGCGAGGCGTGTTGCACTACCAAAAAACGGCGGAAGGGAATTACTACGCCTATCTTTCCGAAACGGAATTTTGGCGTTGTTGCCGATTTATCGATGGGTCAATGTCCTTTTTAACGCCCGATACCTGTGAAATCGTAGAAGCTTCCGGGCGTGCGTTTGGGGAATTTCAACAGTATTTAAAAGACTATCCCGTTGAAAATTTGCATATCGTTATCCCGCATTTTCACAACACCGTCAACCGTTATCAGTTGTTCCGTGAAGCGATTGAAAAGGATGCGGTCGGTCGTAAAGGCTCGGTGGAACAGGATATTCAAGGGTATTTTGAACTTGAAGAAATCGCAACGCGGTTATACCGTATGCAAAAACAGGGAATTTTGCCCCTTCGTGTCACCCATAACGATACGAAATGTAGCAACGTGTTGTTCGACGAAGAAACCAAAGATTATCTTTGCGTGATTGATTTAGACACAGTTATGCCCGGACTTATCGCCTTTGACTTTGGCGACGCGGTGCGTATAGCGGCGTCGACGGGGGAAGAAGACGAGAAAGACCTTTTGAAAGTTGCTGTTGATATGGAAAAATACGAAGCGTTTGCGCGCGGGTTCGTTGGCGCGGTAAAAGAGCTTTTGACAGATGAAGAAAGAAAAACGCTTGCGCTTGGCGCAGTGGCAATGACGGTGGAATGCGGTATGAGATTTTTAACCGACTATTTAGACGGGGACGAATATTTCAGAACGCATTACAAAGACCAAAACTTAGTGCGGGCAAGATGTCATTTAAAGCTTGCCAAGAATATGATTGAAAGACTTGACGAATTGCAAGCTATCGTAGAAAAATACGCGCAATAATTTTATAAAAACCAAACTCCCGTCGGAATTCCGACGGGAGCGTTTATTTCTTCATTTTAAAAATTGCCATTAAAAATACTC
>CAJGCN010000067.1 GCA_904501815.1 uncultured Clostridia bacterium | reverse complement strand
TTCAGCTCCGCGTTGATTTTTTGGAAGTCTTCTATCGGGTCGCGGCCTTCACAGCCCGAAATATCCACTACGTGGCAAATCATTCGCGTACGCTCGATATGCCTAAGAAAATCGTGTCCGAGCCCCGCGCCCTGCGCCGCGCCTTCAATCAGTCCGGGAATATCCGCCGCCACGAACGATTTTTCATAGTATCTTACCACGCCTAAGTTCGGAGAAAGGGTTGTGAAATGATAGTTCGCTATCTTAGGCCGAGCCGCCGAAATCTTGGAAAGCAAAGTGCTTTTCCCAACGTTCGGAAAACCCACGAGCCCTACGTCCGCAATCACTTTCAGCTCTAAAATGACCGAGTGTTGCTTGACCTTTTCCCCTTTTTGCGCAAAATTCGGCGCATGCCGACGAGCCGTCGTGAAGCGTACGTTGCCTTTTCCGCCGTTTCCGCCGTGCGCTACCAACGTTTGCTGTCCGTCTTCAAACACGTCGCAAATGAGTTTACCCGTTTCTTCGTCGCGAACGAGCGTGCCCAAAGGAACTTTGATATATAAATTTTTCCCGCTTTTCCCAAAGCATCTGTTCGTCCCACCGACTTCGCCGTTTTCGGCAAAATATTTTGACTGAAAACGGAAAGGGAATAAATCGTTCATATCCTTATCCCCAACGAAATAAACGTCGCCGCCTTTTCCGCCGTCGCCCCCGTCAGGTCCACACGCAGGCTTGCCTTTAAAAGCCTTGAACGAGTTCATTCCGTCGCCCCCGTCCCCTGCCTTTATGAGTATTCGTACCTTATCCGTAAATTCACCGATTGCCATAATCAATCTCCCTTTTTTGCTTTTTGATAGTTTTTTAACACCCTGCAAAGCTCTTGTTGGCCTTGCCGTTCACGGGGGTCTAAGAAAAGTAAAAACACCGTATAGCAAAGCCCTGTGCCGATATTAAAGAAATGGCAGTCCAGCAAGCTCATCAGCGCGAGCGAAAATACGCTCAATCCGATAAACACCCCTTCGATATTGCCTTTTTGCCACACCGCTTTCACCGTTTGGAATCGGTGCAACCCGTAGGCGATAAGCCCGACGATTCCGCTCGTCGCCGCCATTTGTATATACGTGTTATGCCAACGCTTAGGCAAGAAGGTCATTTGTTCGGCTATTTCCCCCCACTTAAACGCGGTGCAAGCGAAAAATCCGTTCCCAAAAACGGGCTTGTCCAAAAACTGCCAAATCCCTTCTATGTAGTCCACGATTCGTGAATTTGACGATAATTTAATCGTCGCAAGCTCGTTAAACAGCGTGGCAAGTCCGTTCCAATCGAAAATCAAAAGCCCTGCGACAATCGCCGCGTAAACGCCGAATAACAAGAAGGTTTCCTTGCATTTTTTCGGGCGGGCAATCAGCAAGCAAAGCGCGCTGAGAGCATAAACGACCAACCCCATTAACATACCGTTTCGGCTGTTCGTAAAAATCACCGCGCAGTATAAGCAGGTTGCCAAAAGGTTATACAAATATCCGCGTTTTCTCACCGCCGCAAGATAAAACGCCGACGGAATTCCCATTACGATCGCGCAAGCGATATTGTTATAAACCCCCCAGCCCGTGTAAATTTCTCCGCGAAAAATTCTTCCGTCTTCGTGAATAACCCCGTTTTGGATATACACCGCAAGCACTTCCAACGAAACGGTCAGCGCAAGCGCTATCCCGCACCACGCAAAGTATTCTTTGGGTACTTTTTTAAAATCGACGGTCGCCGACAAAAGGAAATACACCAAGTAAAAGGAAAGAAACAAAAGAGCGCAGTAGCGCATATTCAAAATAAAATCACGCGTGTAAAAATCCGAGCCGATTCCGCCTAAAAAGAAAGACGCACACAAAAAAAGCAGCGCGGGCGCAAACGCGCGTTTAGTTTTGAAAAATTTCTTTAACCCGTAGCGCAAGCAAATTCGCACGAACACCGTCGTGAAGAAAATCACCAAATACGCAACGAGCAACCAAAGCCCGTTTTCGGGATAAAAAATAGAATTTGCGTTCATTGCGGGATTATTATGCACGGACGGGGAAACATACATCAGCATCACCGCCGGCGCAAGGGGCAATAAATCCCGCCCAAAGAGCGCGAAATACATTCCGAACGAGAATACGAGCGTGTAGACGATTAATTCCGCGCCGAGTATATTCGAGCAAAGCGTTAAAAACGCTAATACGGCAATACAGTATTTGGAATTTACAAAGGCGTTTAACGCTTGAAATACAGGCTTTTTCGCGCATTTTCTAAACAACATCGTATCTTCCATTTGCACTCTCCTTTCGTAGTTTTATCTCTTAGTAAAATTTAAAACGCGCACGCGCGCGAATACAGTTGCCATTATAGCATAATTAAACGCCTCTGTCAAGCAAAACCCGCTTATTCGCCAAGATAGGTAAAGCGGGAAAAAGTTTTCCCGTCCCGTTCGACGGTTTCTTCCCACATAGCAAGGGGGCGTATCCAAATTTTCCCTTCGCCGTACAAAGCCTTATACACGACGAACAGCTCCCCCGTTTCCGAATGTTCGGCAACGCCTAAAACTTCGTATTCGTTTCCTTTAAAATGTTGATATTTCCCCTTTTTTATCATAATTCACATTCCTTTGTTGATAAGTTTTCTTTAAGTTATCCACATTATCCACAGAAAAAATGCAGATACCAAGTATTTGACTACGCTCTTTTACAGGGGCAGATACGCATTGAAATGGGCATACCGTGTACGCATTGAATTTTTCATTCGACTTTTTACGACTTTTTTCGGCAAAACTGAATTGTTCGGGTTTTCCACGAAAATTGTGGATAATTCACAAAATAAAGAAAAAGTTTTCCACTAAGTCTGGGTTTACCAGTCTTGCCGTTTCAAAGTTTTGTCTTTTACGTCGTCGTAGTAATCAAAATACCTGCGTTTAAATTCTTCTTTCGTGAGCGGAATCGGCTCGTCGCCGTTTTTCATTTTCTCGATAAGCTCTTGCAGTTCGTCGGGCGAAAAATCTGAAATATCCGTTTCGTCGCCGTAGCGCTCTAAAAATTTCAATAAGTCAAGTCTTGACATTTTTCGCTCCTTATAAATCTATTTTTATATGTTCCCCGCGAAAAGGCAGAGTAAAATGAGTAAAACCCATTTCTTTGAGCATTTGTGAAATTTCTAAAAATTGCTCGCAGATCCGCCCCGCGCCGTGCGCGTCAGAGCCGAACGACACTTTTCTCCCGCCGAGCGCAAAATACCGCTCTAAAATCTCTCGCGACGGCAAAAACGGACTTACGCCCCCTTTGTTCGAGCTATTCACTTCTAAAATTTTATCAAGCTCGATAATCCGCAACAAAATTTTATCGATTTCTTTTTGAAAATCGGCAAGCGTTGCCGACCGCTCAGCGTAGGGCGCGTAGCGCGCGCAATAGCCGATATGTCCAACGATATCGTAGGGATAAGACGTGTTTAAACTTTCTAAAACGGAAGAAAAATATTCCCGATAAGCAGTTTTCTTGCTTTTTAACGAGCTTTTTTCGCCCCCGCCCCCGTCTTTTTCATAGTACGGCTTTTTCTCGTAGTAATCTTCTCCGTTTAACGCGTGCACGCTGTTAATCACGTAATCGGGGCGGTATTTTTCATAAAACGCTTGATAACTTTCCAAATATTTCTCAGCCTTGCAAAAACCGAACTCCATTCCTACCGCCACGTTCATTGCGCCTTCGTAATCTTCTTGCAAATGCCTTGCCTTATGGAAATATTCGTCTGCGTTCGGCATCTCATACATACCCCGTTCAATTAAATCCAAATCAAGGTGTTCGGAAACGCCGTAAAAGGCAACGCCTTTGCTATAAGCCGTCGCCAACATTTTTTCTAAATCGTCCTGCCCGTCAAAGGAAAAACGACTGTGCGTATGCATATCGATTAAAAAATTTTTCATAGTATTCGTATTATATCATTCTAAGCAAAAAAAAGCAAGCAAGGAAAGGGAACGCACCCGAAAAATTTTCCCTACCTTGCCATTTTTAAGAAAATTTCTTCTTTTTGAAAGGGATTTTTGTCATTCCTTTCCGTACTTTCCTGCTCTTCCCCAAAAAAGGAAAATTCTCACACCTTTAAAAGCTTGCATTTCGGCTTTTTCTTCCTTTATAATCCTTTCGTAGCGCAATCAAACGCGCTAAAACTTGAAAAAAGGATTTATTTATGAAAAATTTCACAAAAAAACTGTTAGCTCTTTTGCTCGCTTTTTCTTTTTCCACTTCTTTCTTCGCGTGCGGAAAACCGTCGGAAAGCACGCCCCCGCCCGCAATAGAAACCCCCGAAAACTCCCCCCCGTCTACCCCCGAAACACCTACGCCACCCGTGCAAACGGTCAAAAAAACACAGGATTACATACGCTGTACGACCAACAGCGTAAATATACGTTCGGGCGCAGGAACGGACTACGCCGTGTTAGGTAGCGCAGGAAAAGGGGATATCTACGCCGTAGTTGGAAAAAGCGGAAACTGGTATCAAACGGTTTATAAAAATAAAACGGCGTACATTTACGCCGAATACGCCGCCGTGCTTTCTTTAGAAAAAAGCTCCAACCAAAAGGTCGAAGCCGTTTTAAACGAAGGCTACGCCCTACTCGGCACGCCCTACGTCTACGGTGCGGTACGCCTGCACGACGGAAAAGGGAATTTTCTCAAAGGCTTTACCACGAAAAAGTTCGACTGCTCTTCGCTCGTGCAATACGTATTTTATCACGGCGCAAACAAGCTGCTAGACGTGACGACGAGAACGCAGGTCAAACAAGGCGTCTACGTTCCCCGTGCCGAGCTTCAACGGGGGGATTGCATTTATTTCACCAACGCCGAACGGTATTATAAAAAGGGAATCGAACGGGTTGGGCACGTCGCTATTTATCTGGGAGATAATTATATCTTGCACACCGCTTCCGACTATGCCTGCATAGAAACGATTTCTTCGCAACGTTGGAGTTATTATATCGAAGCACGACGGTTCACTTAAACGCTTTAAGGAATTTCAGGGGTTGCGGCAACCGTGCAAAACAGCACTCGTTGCGTACCTGCCCCCGCCAAAAGCCTTGAACATTCGTCGCCCGTTGCGCCCGTCGTCATAATATCGTCGACAAGAAGCACGTTTTTTCCTCGCAAAACCTTGCGTTGATGCACGTGATACGCGCCTGAAACGTTCTCCTTTCGGCTTTTTGCTTCAAGGTGTTTTTGCGCCGTCGTTTCTCTGCGCTTTTGCAATACGTCGAAAGCAGGGGAAACTTTTACGCCCGCCGCTTGCAGTTCAGACAAAATAATTCTCGCAATCTCTTCCGCTTGGTTATACCCGCGCTTTTCTCGCGCGCGTTCGGTGAGCGGAACGGGCACGACGAGCCATTCCGCCGTTTTTAAAAGCTTAGAATGTTCGAAAAGCAACCGCTCGGCGGTCTTTTCCCCGAGCAGGTAAGCCAGTCGGCGTTTTCCTTCTTTGAGCGCGTTAATCATTTCCGCCACTTCGCCGTCGTAAACGAAAGCGGAGCACCCCACGAAAAAGGAAGGCGGGTGCGATTTACAGTTCAAACAAACGCCGTCGGCAACCGTTTGTCTGCCACATTTTGGACAAACGCGCGGTCCGTTTTCTTCCAGCTCGTTTTCACAGCGTTCGCAAAGCCGTTGTGCGGGATAGCAAAATACTTCTCTCCCGCAACGGTCGCAAGTATACCCGCGCAAGAAATCGGCGCGACGAAGAAAATCCATCAATTTGCTCACACTTTCACCTCCTTATCGGAAAGCGACGGCTTGCCCCTTGCAAACCGTCGCTTTTTCGCGTTTATTCTTGCGTTTTAATTCCTTCTTCTAAATCCTTTTTTCGTTGATATCTGACTAGCAGGTACGAGCCTACCACGCCAACAGCGAACAATCCAACGCCTAAGAGCAAATCCCACCAAACGATTCCGCTTTGCGCCCAACGCGCGTATACTTCTACGATATCCCCGTTGCAAAACATGGAAACGATTGAGCCGAGCGAAAGCCCTACGATAAGGGTATACGCCGTTTGTCGCGCTTTATTAAAGACGAAAGTCAAAAATTTCGAGAACGTCAAAACGGAAAGAATCAGCCCGACGGCAAGACCGCCGTAAACGAGTAAAATCGCGGGATTTTCTTGAAAATACGAAAGGGAAACCCCGTCAACAAGCGAAGAAAACCAACCAACCGCCATTAAAATCGCGCTCGCGGAAAGTCCGGGCGCAATTTGCGTAATCCCAAGCAAATAGCCGATAAACAGGCTTGCAGGGATATGATACCAAGCAACTTGGTCGAATTGATTCACCCCCGTATCCCCACTTGATGAAAACAGCGCCGAAAAAATCCCCACCGCAATCGGCACGAGTAGTCCCACAATAAACAGCGCAACCCGTTTTTTCGTGCGCTCCGCGCCTTTAATTTCATCTTTCACCGCAGGGAACGCCCCCGCCATCAATCCCGCAAACAAACCGACGACGGCAAAGGGCAGTAAATCAAGCAGTTTTTGCACGG
Organism: uncultured Clostridia bacterium; assembly: GCA_904501815.1. GTDB lineage: Bacteria > Bacillota > Clostridia > Christensenellales > Borkfalkiaceae > Scatosoma. The sequence continues at coordinate 659 of CAJGCN010000067.1, read as the reverse complement.
CGAAAAATCCTACGATAAGCCCAACTATTATACCAAGACCTATCGGTAATAAAAAAGCAAAACAGCGTTTGAACTGTTTAAACAGATTGCCAAGCGCGTATAAAAATTGATCGTATAATTTGAAAATAATCGCAACCGTCGAACCGCTTATACCCGGCACGATAATCGCAAGCCCGATAATCACGCCTAATAATCCGCTTTTACACCACGTTTTTTTATTGTATTTTATCAACGCGATTTCCAAGTTTTTTTCACCCATACTCTGCTCCTTTCAGGTAATTTTCTTTCTTTTTCGACGTTTTTTAACGATTATCCAAACGATAAGCGCCACCAAAAACGCAAACGCGCAACCCGACCAGCCCCCTGCGATATCCACGAGAATATCCGCGCCTTCCGCAGCTCTGCCCGCCGTACGGCTTTGCAAATATTCGTCTATCATCGGGAAATAGAACGCCACGCAAAAAGGCAAAACCGCCCCTATCGGCTGGGTATCCCAAGCCAGATAACACCACACCGACAACGCGCCAAGCAAGCAATACTCTAAAAAATGCGCCGTCGTTCGCACGTAATCGTGCAAAATTTGCAAATTTTCGCCTTCCGCGCCTGCAATCCACGAATCGGGCGCAAACACGCCGACGACGGCTTGCACCGCCCCGACA
>CAJGCN010000066.1 GCA_904501815.1 uncultured Clostridia bacterium | reverse complement strand
GTAGGTCCGAACGTGTAGACGTTGCCAAACGCCATTGCATAGGTTTCTGCGTTTAATTGCCCTGATACCGTTAAAGAAGCCTTTTTGCCGAAAAAGTCTTTTTTATAGTCGATATCCTTGCCTTTTTCCATTTCTTCGGGGGAAAGGGTGGTCACTTGGAACATTGCGCCCGCGCCTTCGCAGTCGCTACCCGTAATAATAGGGGTATGCACGTAGACGAACCCGCGTTCGTTGAAGAATTTATGAATGGCGAACGCCGCTTGGCTTCTGATGCGGAACGCCGCGCCGAACAGGTTGGTACGGGGACGAAGATAGGCAATCTCGCGCAAAAATTCCACCGTGTGGCGCTTCTTTTGCAAGGGATAGTCGGGCGTGGATTCCCCTTCTACGGCGATTGCTTTCGCTTTGATTTCGTAGGGTTGTTTGTTTTCGGGGGTTAAGACCACTTCGCCCGTAATCACGAGCGCCGCGCCGACGTTTTGACGGGCGATTTCGTCGTAGTTTTCCAAAATTTCCCGTTCGAATACGATTTGCGTATTTTTAAAACAGCTACCGTCGTTGAGTTCGATAAAGCCGAAGGCTTTCGAATCGCGGATACTTTTCGCCCAGCCCGCTACGACGACTGTTTTGTTTGCTTGTTGATTGAGAGTTTCGTTGAGTTGTTTGAGTGTTAATCTTTCCATAGTAAATTACCGTTTTTCAAGGAAAAGGAAGTGTTTTCGTCTTTCGACACTTTTCCTTATAGTTTATCCCTTTCATTATAACATTTTTTCTCAAAAAAGACAATCGTTTCACGGCATTTTCTTTGTCGCAAAAGGGATTTTTTTGCCGACGATTCCGCGAATGGGCGCGTAGCTGTCTTCTCGGAGTTTTTTGCGCTCGACGAGCGAGCCGTTCACGTAGCGCAAAAGATAAGAACGGCTAAGCAACCCCTTACATTCGTTGCGAATAATCCCGTCCGTTTCGCTCTCTTTTTCTATCGGCGGTTCGGCGTCGATTTCTTTTATGATTTCCGATTCGATTGCATAGGTATAGGAAATTTTTTCGCCGTAAATTTCCGAGCGGAGCGCGCCCTTTTTGACTTGCAAGCAAAAGCGGACGGGAAAGGAATAAGGATTGAAAAGTTTTAAATCGCTGAACGCTGAAACCATTGCGTCACGGGAAGGCGGAACGTAGGAAACGCGCAGGGAATGGGGGTGATATTCTTCCACCGTTAAGCCCGCTAACAACGCGGCGTTATAAAGGGTGGTACTCACTTGGCAAACGCCCCCGCCGATTCCTTGCACGAACTCCCCTTTGGAAATGACTTTCGCTTTTTGATATCCTGCCTTTGCCGTGCGTTCCCCTACCGTTTGGTTAAAGGAAAACTCGCCGTAGGCTTGTAAAATAATCCCGTCGATACAAGAAGCCGCAAGATCGATATTCGCGCACCTGCCCCCGTCGTTTTGAGAATAATAGGTCGTGTAGGCAGAGATAAGAGATTGCCGCGCTTCGCTCGCAACGGCAGGTGCGGAAACGGGCAGAGATTGCCGCGCTTCGCTCGCAATGACAGGCGCGGAAACGGGCAGAGATTGCCACGCTTCGCTACGCTCGCTCGCAATGACGGGCGCGGAAACGGCGGGGGAAACGCTTGCAAATAAAAGCGAAAAAAGAACGGTTAAAAATCTTTTTTTCATTCCCTTACTCCCCCTTTTTGATAAAGAAAACGGCGACGGTGTTCCGTCGCCTTACAGTATGCGTATTTTCCCGTTCGTCTATGCTTTTTCAGGGCGGATTTTGCCCTTTTCAATACGGATTTTTTTCGCGTCTTTTCCATACAGCGCGCGCTCGGCGTGCGTGCAGGTAAGCACCGTTTGAAGACCTGAAATGCGCTCGACGAGTTTTTTTCGGCGGGGCAGGTCTAACTCACTCATTACGTCGTCTAAGATAAGAACGGGGTATTCGCCAGAAAGCTCTTTGAAAATTTCCACTTCCGCAAGCTTGACGGACAGCGCCGCCGTACGCGTTTGCCCTTGCGAAGCGTAGGCTTTTGCATCAATCCCGTTGATAAAAAAGTCGATATCGTCGCGGTGCGGTCCGACCGTCGTGAAGCCTAAGCGCAAATCCTTTTCGTAGTTGTTTGCAAACCGTTTTTGCAAGGTTTGCATAATTTCCTGTTCGTCTCCGCCGTATTTTTTATCGGGGGAAACTTGTAGCTCTTCCAACCCGTCCGTTAAAAAGGCGTGCATTTCCTTTGCGTAAGGGGAGAGCTTTTCCAAAAATTCCGCGCGCTTTTTGACGATCGTAGCGGCGTAGCGACAAAGCTGTTCGTCCCAAACGGGGAGCGTGTCTAAAATCAAGGAAACGTCGCGGTTTTTTAACAGCGCGTTGCGTTGGTCGAGTATTTTATTATAGCGAAGAAGAGCGGTATAATAAGCGGACGAAGTTTGAGAAATGGAAATATTCATAAACCGACGGCGTTCGTCCGGTCCGTCTTGAATGAGCCGAAGCTCGCCGGGCGAAAAGAACACGCTGTTGATATGCCCTAACAGGTCGGCGTTTTTCGTGATTTTCCCGCCGTTGACTTTTATTTCGCGTTTATTTTCGGTTATCAACGCTTCAATGACGACTTTTCCGTAGCGATTTTCCGCTTCGGCGGTGATTTTGGCAAAGTCCGAGCCGATACGGATAAGCTGTTTGTCGTGGCGAATACGCAACGAAGCGCCCGTACAAAGATAGAAAACGGCTTCGGCGCAGTTGGTTTTCCCCTGCGCGTTTTTGCCGAATAGGATATTAAGACCTTCTGAAAATAAGAAGGTTTCCTGTTCGTAATTTCTGAAATTTTGCAAGAATAATTTTTTTATTTGCATAATTTGAAAAAAGACCGCCGAAAATACTTTCTTTTAATCGAATTTTGTATTATAATTATATCAAATAATCCTAAAAAAAACAAAGATTTCAACGCAGGTTTAAAAAAATAATTTTCAGGCAGGGAAAAAATGACGGAAAAAACTCAACTTCAATTCATTTGGAAGCAAGTCAAGGAAAAAGCGCAGGAGTTAATCTCCCCCGTTTCGTTCAACGCGTATATCGAAGATCTCGAACCTATCGATCTCGTCGGGCGTAAGCTGATTTTAAAGGCGACCACCGATTTGCGCGCAAACGCGATTATGGAAAAGAATAATCTTTGCGAACGTTTACGGCTGGCGATTGAAAAATGCGATTTGGGGCTTGTAAACGATTTTCGGCTCGTCGTGGACGGAAGTGAAACGTATTCCCTTGAAATGGAGCGGGAAAGCGAGATTTTTCAGTCCGCGCCCATTAACTCCGCCTTTACTTTCGATTCCTTCGTGACGGGCGCGGGAAGTAAGTTCGTGTACGCCGCCGCAAAATCGGTTGCCGAAGCGCCGGGAGAGAGTTTTAACCCGTTGTTTATCTACGGGGAGTCGGGGCTCGGAAAAACCCACCTTATGCACGCGATTGCAAATTATATTGCAAAGCATTACCCCGAAAAAAAGGTGTTATACACCACTTGCGAGAATTTCTTGAACGAGTTTATCGATTCGATTGCGCAAAAGAGTAGCGCGAAGTTCCGTTTGCGGTATAGAAACGTCGACGTTTTAATGATCGACGATATTCAGTTCTTAAAGGACAAGCGACAAGTACAGGAAGAATTTTTCCACACCTTTAACGAACTTTCTTCGCAAAAAAAGCAAATCGTGTTGACGTCGGACAGACCGCCGAAAGAAATTGCTACGCTTGAAGAACGGCTTCGTACCCGTTTCGAAGGGGGTATGATTGCGGACGTGCAACCGCCCGACACTGAAACAAAGATTGCTATCTTAAAACGGAAAGCGCTTGATAGAAAATGCCCGATGCCCGAAGAAGTTTTGGAATTCCTTGCTTCCGATTCGGGACACGACGTGAGAACCCTCGAAGGACGGCTGACGAAGGTTATTTTTGCAAGTAAGCTTCACGAAGAGCCTATTTCACTTAGGCTGGCTATGCAGGCGCTCAACGAGTCGGTGAGCGAATCCAAAGAGCAAGAAGAAATTACGCCTGAAAAAATTATCTCCGCCGTTTGCGGTTATTTTAAGCAAAAGAAAGAAGATTTAATCGGGAAAGGCAAAAAAGCCGATCTCGTTCGGGCAAGACAAATTTGCGCGTACGTCATGTGCGAAATGCTTTCCCTGCCACTCGTGGCTATCGGGGAAATTCTCGGCGGTCGGGATCATACGACGATTATGTACGCTCGGGATAAGATTGAAGAATTGAAAAAGTTTAACGAAAAAATCAACAAAGAAGTAGACGATGTTAAAAATATCGTTTTGAAACAATAAGTATTATTTTAAGAATTTATGACGGAAGAATTTACTTTTTTAGAATACGAAGCGGAAGCGGCGGTCGTTGGCGCGGGGCACGCAGGTTGCGAAGCCGCCCTTGCCTTAGCTCGAACGGGCATTAACACCGCCCTTTTAACGCTCAATCTCGACAGCATCGGGTTTATGCCTTGCAACCCTTCTATCGGGGGTACGGCGAAAGGACATCTCGTTCGGGAAATCGACGCGCTCGGCGGGGAAATGGGTTTGGTGGCGGACAAAACGGCTTTGCAAATCCGTATGCTCAACGTTGGCAAAGGCGCGGCAGTGCAGAGTTTGCGCGCGCAATCGGATAAAGCCGCCTATCACCGCGAAATGAAACGGGTGCTGGAAAACACCCCGAATTTACGCATTATCCAAGCGGAAGTTAGCGATATTTTAGTCGAAGACGGCAAATGCTTGGGCGTGAAAACGACGTACGGCGGGATTATTTCCTGTAAAGCCGTAATTTTGTGTACGGGTGTGTATTTGAACGGAGAAACGATTACGGGCACGGTGGTGAGAAAGGAAGGTCCGAACGGGTTTTCGGCGGCGACTAAGCTCACCGACTCTTTATTGCGCTTAGGATTTAACGTTCGGCGGTTTAAAACGGGTACGCCCGCGCGCTTGGACGGAAGGACGGTTGCGTATGAAAAGTGCCAAATCCAAAACGGGGACGAAGATATTTATCCCTTCTCGTTTATGAGCGACAAAGCGCCCGAAAACAAACGACCTTGCTATTTGACTTATACGAATTTGAAAACGCACGAGATTATTTTGGCTAATCTCGACCGCTCCCCCCTTTACAACGGCGTTATTCAATCGACAGGTCCGCGCTATTGCCCTTCTATCGAAACGAAAGTCGTGCGCTTTAAAGACAAGGAACGCCATCAAATTTTCTTAGAACCGGAAGGCGAAGATACTTTGGAAGTGTACGTACAAGGACTGTCTACGTCTATGCCCCACGACGTGCAACGGGCTATGTATTCTTCCGTTGAAGGGTTGGAACACGCCGATATCGTGCGCTACGGCTATGCGATTGAATACGACTGTATCGACACCTTAGACGTGTTGCCGACATTAGAGTTTAAAAAGGTAGAAGGAATATATACGGCGGGGCAAATCAACGGAACTTCGGGATATGAAGAAGCCGCCGCGCAAGGGCTTATGGCGGGCTTAAACGCTTCTTTAAAACTGCGCGGGCTTCCCCCTTTCACTTTACGCCGCGACGAAGCGTATATCGGGGTGTTAATCGACGATTTGGTGACGAAAGGCACGGACGAGCCGTATAGAATGATGACGTCGCGAGCGGAGCACCGCATTTGTTTACGGCAAGACAACGCCGATTTCCGTTTAACGGAAAAAGGCTACGAGTTAGGGCTTGTCAGCGAAGAACGCTACGCGCGGTTTTTGCAAAGAAAAGCGGACTATGAAAAGGCGTTAGAAGTGATGCAAACGAAAATTCCGCAAAAGCAAGCGAGCGAGTTTTTGAAAAAGTACGGCTACGAACAAACGCACGGAAGCGTTTCTTACGCGGATATGATCAAGCGTTCCGTACCGCTCAAAGATATTATCGCCGAGTTCGGCGGGTTTGAAGAATTTTCCGCAAACGTGAAAGAAACGGCGGAAATTACCGTGAAATACGAAGGATATTTAAAGCAAGGCTTAGAGCTTATCGAACGCGCGAAACGGTTAGAAAACAAGCTTTTACCGCCTGACATTGATTACACGTCTATTAAAGGTTTACGCTTAGAAGCGCAAGAAAAATTAGAAAAAATCCGACCTTTTAACTTAGGTCAAGCAGGTCGTATTTCAGGCGTGAACCCTGCGGATATTTCCGTTTTAATGGTATATTTGACCACGTTGAACGAAAAATAAAAAACCAAACGCAATAAGAATCACCCACCCGTGTATGCAACGAGTGGGTGATTTTTGTTTTGTAAGGATAAGATTGCCACGCTACGCTTTAAGGCTACGCTCGCAATGACAAATAAAGGCTTAGCCGTTTTAGCTAAGCCTTTTTGAATTAGTCAGCGAGTTTTTCAAGGAGCTTTAAGTCAATGCCCTTTTCACCGATTTTGATGATTTCTACTTTTACCTTGTCGCCTACGTTGAGCACGTCTTCTACTTGGTTGACACGCTTTTCCGAAAGCTTGGAAATGTGAACCATACCGTCTTTACCGGGCGCAAATTCAACGAATGCGCCGAGCTTGGACATTACGCGAACGACTACGCCTACGAACATATCCCCTACTTCAGGATCGTGCGCAATCGATTGAATAATCGCTTTCGCGCGTTCTGCGTTTGCGATATCCCCAAAGCACGCTACGCATACCGTTCCGTCTTCTTCAATATCAATCTTCGTGCCCGTTTGTTCGATAATCTTGTTGATGACTTTCCCTTGCTTACCAACGACGTCGCCGATCTTGTCGGGGCTGATAGCAAACGAGATAATCTTCGGCGCGTAGACGGAAAGTTGCGGTGCGGTTTCAGGAATACATTCGAGCATCTTGCCCAAAATGTGCCGTCTGCCTTCTTGCGCTTGCGCGATTGCATCAAGCATGATTTCTTCGGAAATACCCTTAATCTTAATATCCATTTGGATTGCCGTGATACCCTTTTCCGTACCCGCTACCTTAAAGTCCATATCGCCTAAGAAGTCTTCCAAGCCTTGAATATCCGTCATAATAACGTATTTGCCCGTTTCTTGGTCTTTAATAAGACCCATAGCGCAACCTGCAACGGGGGCTTTAATGGGAACGCCTGCGTCCATCAACGCCATCGTCGAACCGCAAACGGACGCCATCGAGGACGAACCGTTAGACGACATAATATCCGATACCACGCGGATTGCATAAGGGAATTCCGCAGGGTCGGGAATTACGGGAACAAGCGCGCGTTCTGCAAGTGCGCCGTGCCCGATTTCACGTCTGCCGGGACTTCTCAAAGCTTTCGCTTCGCCCGTGCAGTAGCCGGGAAAGTTATATTGGTGCATATATCTCTTTTCTTCTTCTTCGTC
>CAJGCN010000065.1 GCA_904501815.1 uncultured Clostridia bacterium | reverse complement strand
GAGTTAGATTTTTACCCCTTTTGCCCATACTTATTTACCTCCGTTTTTTGTTTTTTTGCCCCGAATTTTCAAATCGCGTTTTTCGGGCTTATTTCCTCTTTGAACAGTATAACAGTATATTTTACTCTTGTCAAACGACTTTGGTGTCGGGAAATGGCTCAAAACCTTTAAAATAAAGGGGTTTAGCCCCTTATTTTCCTAATTTTTCCTTTGCGCGTTTTCAAAATTAAGGGGTCAAAAATGAAAATACGCGCGCGTTCACGCTCGCGCGACCCCGAGAAAGTAAAAACGCGTTTTTGCTTTTTCGAGCTTAAAAAAAATTTTTTGAAAATTGCACGGTTTTTTATTTTTTTGCATAAGCTGATAGAGTAAGCCAAAAAAACGGCGAGCTTTGAAAGCCCGACTACATAGCAAGGAGGTAGCTAATGAATCCCTTTTTAGAAAAACCAATCTGTCTACTGAACAGTTTCCAAAACTGGAAACAGCTCTATCCTAAGCCCTATAACAAGCACGAAGTAGACCCCTACACGAAAACGCGTATTATCTTAATGAACGGCACGGAATTTGAAGCGAACTGGTTTTCGCATCAATTCCAACGGCACACAGAAAACAACGACTTACGCCGTGAACTTGCGCTCACCCGCGCGATTGAAAAACAACAGCAAATTAAAATTTCCCTGTTAAAGCCTATCAACGAAACCCCGCTCGAACACACGATCGGCTATGAACAGCTCGCCGTTGATTTAACGTCGGAGCTTGCAAAGCGCGAAAAAGATTGCTACGTGAAAAAGGCGTTGGATTTCGCGCTCTTGGAAGACTTCGACCATTTATACCGCTATTCTAATCAATTAGAAATGGAGCAAGGGGTGATTGCCGAAAGGCTCGTTGGCAGGTATACGGAAATTATGCCCGGCAGACCTACGATTGCCCACCACCGTTTCCCGATTGATAACGTAAAGCGTTGTATTAACGCGAAAACGGCGGATAAACAAACGGTGTTAAACACTATGATTATCACCGCCGCCGAACAGCAAACGATGAATTATTATATGAACATCACAAATTTCGGCACGAACGACCTTTCGAGAAAGCTCTACGAAGAAATTTGCTTAGTGGAAGAAGAACACGTCACGCAGTACGGTTCGCTGATGGATGCTTCGGCAACGTGGCTGGAAATGCTCCTTTGGCACGAATACGTGGAATGTTATCTCTACTGGTCCTGTTATATGACGGAAACGGACGATAAAATCAAATGCTTATGGGAAGAAAACCTTGCCATAGAAATCGCGCATTTGCATAAAGCCGTTGAGCTTTTGAAAAAATACGAAAAGAAAGACTGGGACGACGTGATTCCCGACGGCGAGTTCCCCAAGCCCATTAGTTTGCACGAAAACATTCAATACGTTCGGGAAATTCTTGGCTCGACGGTGCAGTTCACGGGGCTTTTGGAAGATTATGAAAAACTTGAAGACCTTCCCTCCGACGCAGACTTTTTCAAGTATCAAAAAATTATCAATCCCACGACGAGTATCGTGCCTTCCCACCTTGTTATCGACACGCATATCCGTCGCTACGGAAAAGATTACCGCTATCAAGTGGCGCAAAGCCCCGTTAAGGAATTACGCGCAAGAAACGAAGACAACACTTGCGTAGGCAGAGTGCCGAACGCGGCAGAAAGCACCGATTTCACTTGTAAATACCAAAAATAATTCTTCGCGTATCAAAAAACCCGCTCAACGCGGGTTTTTCTTTTATTTAATTTTTCGGCTTTCGTGGCAACAAAAATAGATGATTTGCTTTTCTTCGCAAAGAGCGCGAAGCAGTTTTGCCACCCTTTGAAAATGCCCTTCGTCTAAGCTTACGAACGGGTCGTCAAAAAGCAGAAAAGGCGGTTCGTTTTCATACGCGTTGTCGATAAACGCTAAGCGGAAACAAAGGTTTGCCACCGCGCGTTGCCCTGCGCTTAAATGCTCGCCCGAACGCAATTCCCCGCCCCGCTCGAAAGTGATGCGGAAATTTTCGTCCATATTTATTTTTTCTCCGAGCGTTTTTTCCACCGTTTCCGCGTACTCTAAAAATCCCCTTTTCATAGGATTTACGTATTTGGACTGCAAACGGCTTTGCGCGTTTTCCAGCGCAGTTTTGGTTTTCACGAGCAAGGCATAACGGGTTTCGTAAAACGATAGCTGTTCCCTTGCGTTTTCCAAACGGTTTATATACTCGCCAAGCCGAGCCGTTTCCCGTTCGCCGTCGGCAATCCGTCCGTCTACGCTTGCCAACTCGCGGTTAATTTCCGCCGTCCGTTGTTCTATTCGCGTGCCCCCGTCCCCGTATAAACGGGCAAGCCGTTCTTCTAAGAGCCGTAATTCCTTTTCGTTTTCGTTCTCTGCACTCACGCTACTTGGAGTTTTTCGAGCCAACAAAGGGATTGCCACTCCGCACGCCAAACCCAGCCCTAAGGGCAATATTCCCCAAAGGCTAAAACAGGCAAGCTGTATTACGCCCGTCAATAAGAACAGACAGGCAATCAACGCCCCGCCGATATAACGGCGTTTGGGCAGGGCAGGCGAACCGTTTTTCGGTTGCGTTCGGGTTTTTAAAAGCTCGATTTTGCTTTGGAGCGCAATCTCTTCCCGCCGTAATTGAAAAAGCGTTTTCTGTTCTTCCGCCAGCCGTTTTCGTTCTGCGTACAGTCCGCTTAAACTCCGTTCTATCTCTTGCAAATTCGAAACGGTTGCGTTCAGCTCAAAAATTTCCTGCTTTTGTTTGCTAATTAAATCGTTCGCGCCCCGCGTGGCTTTGAGTTCTTTTATCCCTTTTTCAAGAGAGTCAACGGCGCGCGAATAGTCCCCGTCCGTCCGTTCTCCGCCGACGAAACCGCTTAATTTTTCCACCGCGTTGCCCGCGTCGCAAAAGGTGGGGTCTTCGGCGTTAAAAAAGGCTGTGCGCGTAAAAGAATTTTCGTCTAAACCAAATACGGCGTTGCCGATTTCGCCTTGAAATTCTGCCGTAGGAAGATTTTCGCAAAAAACTCTGCACTCGTCTTTCGCTACGCTTTTTTTATCGAAAAACCGCTCGATGCGGTATTCTTTTCCCTGCCATTCAAAGCGTAAATTCCCCCCGAACTTCCCGCCGTGAAAGGGATAATATCGCCGACGGTCGTCGTATTCTTTGCTCCGCACGGTATACGACGGCAAGCCGTAAAACATTGCTTTAATAAAGGAGGCAAGCGTAGTTTTCCCGTAGCCGTTGTCTTCGCAAAACTGCGTGATATACGGAGAAAAATCATAAGAAAACTGACTAAATTTTCCATAATTTTCTATATATAAAGAAAGCAATTTCATTCGTCTATCTTCTCCCCTGCAAGCGCTTTCAATCCTATGGAAATGATTTGGCTTTTTTCCCTTTCCGTTAAGCTACCGTCTTGCAAAACCCCACGCACGAACTCCCCTTTTAAGGATAGGTCGCCCGAAAAATCCCCTTGACGGAAGCTTCTAACCGTTTCGTTTTTCACGCTCAAATAGTAAAAAGACGGGGACAGGTACTTTTCTAAATCGTATTTTAAGGTTTCGCCGTCGTATTTTATTTTTCCCGTCAAGCGCACCCGACAAAAATCCCTTTGACTTGCGCGCACTTGTTCTTTGACTTTCGCGCACGCCGAAAAAATATCCGCCGTGTCGGAAATATCCACCGTAAACTCTTGAAAAATCCTTGAAGAATGGGGAATAAATCGGCTATTTATCCCGCCGTAGGGGGAAGTTTCGTCCGTTTCGAGCAAAATAAACCCCTTTTCGCCTAATTCGTCGAAACCACGCCCTTCCAAACACCCGCTAAACGCATACCTGCCCCGTTCGTCTATTCTCCCTTCCGCATACGAATGAAGATGTCCGAGCGCGAGATAATCCACCTGTTTCCCTTGCAGTTTTTTTAAATTAATCTCGTACCTGCCTACCCCGTTCGACGGTTGACCATGCAAAAGCACCACGTTCTTTTTGTCTTTATCCGTTTGCAAAGAATCTAAAAGCGAAAGGCAATTTTCTTGCGTGAACTCCGCTCCCCAAATATCCACGTTGCCGTAGGAATACCGTTGCCATTTTTCAGAAAAAGTTTTTAAGTTCGGCAAACTTTCTTCGTAGGATTGTTCTTGATCGTGATTTCCGCGAAGATAGAGAAAATCTATATTCGGATATTTTTTCACCACGCCGTAAAAATACCCTTTATCGTTTTTTAACGGGCGGTCGGAATCGAACATATCCCCCGCAATCAACACCGCTTTCACGCCGAGAGAAGCGCCGTAATCGACCATGCGCGCAAAAGAAGCGCGAAGCTCGGCTTGGCGTTCGCTCGCAAGTTCTTTGGGTAATTTAGCCGTCATTTTCGCTCCTAAATGCACGTCGGCGCAATGAAGGAATAGCAACATAGTTTTTTCTCCTTAAAAAGCAAAGAAAGCCCGTGATTTCGTGGCTTTCTTTTTAACCGTTAGATAATCGTTGCGTTGGTTTTTTTGAGAATTTCCAACGCTTTTTCAGGCGTTGACGTTTTAAAGCCGATTTGCGCGTGTCCGTCTAATCCTGCAAACGAATACATATATTCGATATTTACACCGCCTTCGTAAAGCTCGATTAAAATATCGGCAAGCGCACCCGCTTGGTCGGGGACTTGAATTGCCACGAGCTCCACAAGGGAAGATAAAAATCCCGCTTTTTTCAAAGCTACAAGCGCTTTTTCGTTGTCGTCTGTTAAAATTCTAAGAATTCCGAACTCTTTCGTATCGGCAATCGACATAGAGCAAAGATTGACGTTCGCTTCTTTTAAAACTTTACAACATTCGCTCACTCTGCCTTCTCTGTTTTCCAAAAATACTGCAATTTGTTTAATCATTTTTTCTCTCCCTTAAAGTTTTCTTTTATCGGTAATCCGCTTGGCTTTCCCTTCGCTTCGTTCGATCGTACCGGGTGAAACCAGCGTAATTTTCGCGCTGACGGAAAGTGCCGAAGCCATTTCCGTCGTAAGCTTTTTGCGTATTTCTTCCACGTGCTGAATCTCGTCGAGCTTCACCGACGGGGAAAGCTCTACGACGATTTCCATCGTGTCGAGATTGTTCACACGGTCTACGTTGATATGGTAATGGGGTTCTATGCTCTCGTTCTTTAAAAGTACGCTTTCGATTTGCGAAGGGAAAACGTTCACCCCGCGAATAATCAACATATCGTCGCTTCTGCCCGTAATTTTATTCAGCTTGACCGACGTTCTTCCGCAAGGGCAAGGGGCGTCGTTTAAGCTCGCAATATCCCGCGTTCGATAACGAATTAACGGCATACCTTCTTTCGTCAAGGTGGTAATGACTAATTCCCCCGATTCACCGTAATCAAGCGGTTGCAAGGTGTCTACGTCTACGATTTCAGGGTAATAATGGTCGTCTTGGAAATGCATACCCGTTTTAAACTGGCAATCGCAAGCAACGCCAGGCCCTGCAATTTCCGATAAGCCGTAGATATCGCAAGCCCGAATCCCGAGCCGTTTTTCGATATCTTCTCTCATACCTTCCGACCAAGATTCCGCGCCGAACACCCCGCCTTTGAGCTTGATATCCACACCCGGCTTTAAACCCATTCTCTCGATTTCTTCGGTTAAGTAAATAATATACGACGGTGTACAGCAAATAATATCCGCTCCGAAATCCACGAGAAGCTGAATTTGCTTTTGGGTGTTCCCCGCCGACGCAGGCACGACGCACGCGCCCAGTTTTTCACCTGCGTAATGCATGCCAAGCCCGCCCGTAAACAAGCCGTAGCCGTAGGAAACGTGCACCACGCTATCCTTATCCCCGCCAGCCATCACCAAAGCTCTCGCCGCGCATTCCGCCCAGACGTCGATATCTTTTTGCGTATACCCTGCAACCGTGAGCTTACCCGTCGTTGCGCTTGAAGCGTGTAAGCGGACGAGATCCCGACGGGGGCGCGCCATCATGCCGAAAGGATAGGCATCTCGCAAATCCTGCTTGACCGTGTAAGGCAGTTTATAAATATCTTCTATCCCTTTAATATCTTGCGGTTTGAGTTTAATCGCATCCATTTTTTCGCGGTACGGTTTTTGGTTTTCATAAGCGTATTTGACGATATTCACGAGCCGTTCCGATTGCAACGCCCGCTTATCCGCCTTGCTCATAGTTTCGATTTCTTTTTGAAAATACTGCATATCTCTACCTTCTTACCCTGTTTTTAAAGCTCGTAGCCCATACGGAACGCCTTTAAGTTTACTTCTTTAAACTTTTCGGCAACGCACGAAAGAATCGCTTGCTCCATTGCCTGAGCGTCTAATCCGCAAAGCTTTGCCGCACAACCGAGCATTACGATATTCGCGGCTTTCGCGCTCCCCGCTTGTTTTGCAAGTGCCGTTGCGGAAATAAATTTTACGCCGTTTATTTCCGTTTCCAACTTTTCTCGCAAATTTTCGGGATATTGCGCCGCGCCCGTAATACAAGGCATAGGCAAAATCTTTTCTTCGTTCACGAGCAACAAGCCGTCCTTTTTCAAAAAATGCTTCACGCGCGCCGCTTCTAACGTTTCAAAGGCTAAAATCAAATCGGCTTCCCCTTCGCAAACGACGGGCGAATACACCTTTTCGGCTATTCTCACGTGCGTTGCAACGCTTCCGCCACGCTGGCTCATACCGTGAATTTCGCTCATTTTACAATCTTGCCCTTTAATCAGCGCGTACTGACCTAACACGCGGCTTGCCAAAATCGTTCCCTGCCCGCCTACGCCGGCAATTAAAATATTCGTCATGGTTAATTCTCCTTAATGCAATCAAACGGACAAACGCTTGCGCACACCCCGCAACCTACGCATTGCGCGGGGTCTATCACGATTCCGTTTTCGCCTTTACTGATAGCAGGACAGCCTAACTTCATGCACTTCCCGCATTTTTTACAGTTTTCCGCCACCAAAGCTTTGCGCGCGTTTTTATTGAGCAACACGCAAGGCTGTTGGGCGATAATCACGCTGACTTCCTTGTTTGCCGTCGCCGTTTTCACCGCCTGTTCCACCGCTTGCACGTCGTATGCGTCTACAACTTGCAAATCCTTAACCCCGCAAGCTTTGCAAAGCTCGTCTAAAAGTACGGCAGGCGCTTCTTTGCCCATCAAATTTTTACCCGTTGCTGGATGCTGTTGATGCCCCGTCATACCCGTCGTTGAATTATCCAAAATCAACAATGTCAGTCCGCTTTCGTTATAGACGGCGTTAATCAATCCCGTAATCCCGCTATGCAAGAAAGTGGAATCCCCGATAACGGCAACGTTCTTACTCTCGCCGTCCGTCGCTTTTTTCATGCCGTGCGCCATACCGACGGATGCG
>CAJGCN010000064.1 GCA_904501815.1 uncultured Clostridia bacterium | reverse complement strand
TGTTTTTGCGAAATTACTTCAAATTGCGTAAAAATTTCCGCGATTTCTTTGAGTTTATGCGTATTCCCCGTCGCCACGACTAATTTGATTTTTTCCAACTTTTTATCCGCCTTTTTTTACTCTATTATATCCACGTCAAACTCCGAAAGAAAGCTTTTGCCGTCAAGTTCGGGCATTTCGGGCAAAGCCAGCGCTAAACGCTTTGCCACCAAGCATTGACGGGTACGGTTAAACCGTTGATTGACTTGCTTATCGCCGTATTTCATATCCCCTAAAACGGGGTTGCCGATATGAGCAAAATGCGCGCGAATTTGATGCGTTTTTCCCGTATGTAACCGAATTTCTATTTTTGATATTCCTTTTTTACAATCCAGCGTACGATACTCGGTAATAATCTTTTCCGCACCGTCTTTCGGTTCGTCAAACACCTGCACCGTCGACGTTTTTTCGTCTTTTTTCAAATACGCCGTAAGCGTTTTTTGGGGCGGATTGATTTTTCCTGTGCAAAGCGCGTGATAAACCTTTTCCACTTTCCGTTCTTTAAAAGCGTTTAGCAACGCCCGTTCGCAAGCGGGAGTTTTGGCAAAAATCAACAGCCCTTGCGTATTTCTATCCAAACGGTGAATAAAATAAATTTCTTTCTCCCGCTTAATCGCCGCGTACACCGCTTCGGAATTTACCCCGCTTTCTTTATCCGCCACCAGCACGTTTTCGTCTTCATACAAAACGGCAAACGCCCTTTTTTCTTCCTGTTTCGGCGTTAAAAAATAACTGACCGTATCCCCTTTTTTAAGCGCAACGTCCGCGCCGACCTTTTTGCCGTTGACTTTAATTTCCTTGTTTTTTAAAAGATACTGCCAAAAAAAGGAAGCTTGCGCATACGAATTATCGGTAAATTGTTTTAAAGATTGCTCTTCTTCTACGGTTAGCGTGAGCATCGTCTTTCTCCTTTTAAACAAAAACCGCCGTTCTCTAAACGACGGTTTTTCAGTTGCTTAGTCAAGTGTTATTCGTCTGACTTTTTCTTTTTCGTTTGCTTTTGCAAAGCTTTTACGTCAACGTCTTCAAGCGTTTCGTCGGAAGGCTTCACGAACAAAAGAATGATGATCAAAATCAACATTACGCCTGCAATCCCGAAAAGGATAACCGAAACGAGATTGTTCTTTAACCATTCCGTTTCCCCTTCTACGACGTCTTGTTTTTCCGCCGACGTAATCACCTTATACGCAGCCGTCTTATTCGCAGAAATCTTTTGATCGCTATATACGCCGAGAATTAAATATGTGCCTTCTTCCGCCGTTTTAAAAGAAGCGTCGGTTGCGTTCCAGTTGAACTTATTGTTCTTCTTCCATTCGCTTGCGTGTTCTTTTTCGTCAATTCTCGAATCAAACTCTTCGATTTGACGGAATACGCCCGTTTCCTTATTCGTCAAATCAGAAACCATTTGCGCAAGCTTTTCCCCGCTTGCCGTCGAATCAATCTTCTTTGCGAGCAATTCGGCGTATACCGCTTTATAGAATTCGATATATTCTCCGTTCACCCAAGCGGTAGGCTTTTCGATTGCCGACAATTTTTCCTTTGCCAAGTCTTGCATTTCCGCGTAGCCGATTGCCGACAAATCGCTTACGTCCAAGCCTTGATAATTGCCCGTATTGATTTTAAACAACGCGTAGTCTTTATTGTATTCCCCGCTCGCTACGCCGAGAATTTCAATCCCCGAAAGCGAATAGGTCGAATTCAACACCTTAGACGTTTTTCTATTGCTTGCCGTTTCGTCTTCTACGCTGATTCTATCGCTCTTTTGCACTTCGAACGAAAAAGAAGGAATCGCGTCGATATCCCAAACGTTAGAAGTCGTCACGTCCACGAGCTTGCCGTCCAAATACGCCTGCATTGCGTTGTCCGCTTGGTCGGAAGCGATAATCTTGAACTCGTAAAGTCCCGTCTTGCTAATCGAGAACTTCAAGTCACTCGCGCTTGAAATAGAAACCGTCGTAGGACTCGTCGCCCCTTCCGTTTTGTAAGAAACGGTAAATTTCAAGTTCTTATACCCGTTATCGTCGTCTACCAACCCTTTCATCGTCGGCAAATATACGTAGGTATTACTACCGATTTGCAATTCTTTCGTCGCTTCTTTCAGCTCCGTCACGAAATCCTTGTAATAGGTGTTTTCTTGGAACTTGCTTTCCGTCCCGTCGTTTACCACACAGCTATACGCAGGAGAAGCCGTGTTGCGATCCATTTTAATATACTTCGTCGTATCCGTAATGGAAGCTTCTTTATCCTTAGGGCTAACCACCGCTTTAGACTCCGCATACCAAACGAGCTCCACTTCGGGCACGCTGTCGTGCGCATCGTCTTTCGCCGTATATTTCACGGACAAATATTCCATTTTGTATTCGGAATATACGCTCGTTTGCGCCCCGTTTTCTTTATATAAAAAGTTATTCGTTGCGTCTTTGGTATAGCTTATCGTAGGGAGATAAGGCTTGGACGACATTTTCTTATAGCGGTCTTCTTTGGTGTAAGTTTTGGGATTGAACTGATAATAGTTCGTCGTAATCGAAACGTCCGTATCCAACACGTCTACTGCCACCGCAGAAACGGTATACTGCGTACCGATCATAAAACCGTTAATTTCGTCGTTCACGATAATCGCGGGAACGGCAGTATCTTTGAGTTTGCTTTCAGTAAGCGCAAAACTTTGTCCGTTTAAGTTGTGAATTTGCAATACGGCAGCCGCAGGCGTTTCCCCTTCGGCTTCTTCGTCCCTCGTCGTTTTAATGGTAAACGGCGTAATTTCCGAAGTGTTTTCCGCAAAATTTGCGCCGACGTTCGTAAACGCCCCGATTACCGTTCCGTCGAGCTTCACGTCAAACGCGCCGTAATCCCCGTCCGTATGCGCGCCGAGCGCAAGCGTATGCGCTTTCGTCGCATCAATCTCCGCGCTTTCTGCGCCGTCGTTGACTTTCGCCGTAATCTTACCGCTCGTATTCGTGAATACGACCTTATTCGTCGTTTTTTCGTCCTTCGTCGCCCAAGCGGAAGCCGTTTCCACGACTACTTCCATCGTTTTGAAGTTGGTGTTTTCAAATTTAAAAGTAAAGTTAAAATACTTCGCTTCCCCGCCCGTTTTATCCGCGTTCGCTTCAAACCACTTTAAAGCCAAATCCGCTTTTTTGAGTTCTACGCTACTGTCCGTTTCGGGAAAGGATACGCTCAAATATTCCTTCGTATCGTCCAAAGAAGCCGACGAAGACGTTGCGAACACGTCCGAGCATTTGACCGTCGTTTCAGGATCGTCCGCAGACGTAATAAAGCCGGCGGAGAATACCCCGCCTACGAGCGTTGCCGCGCCAAGCAAAGACGCGAGCGAAAGAGTTAATAATTTCGTTTTTTTGTTTTTCATTAAAAAATGCCTCGCAATTCGTAAAGCGTTTTCTTTTTTATACAATGCTGTACTTATCTATTTTACACCCAAACGCGGTTTTTGTCAAACGCATTTCAAGGTATTTTTACTGTTTCTTATGATTTTATCGAATTTTCACTTAATTTCTATCGCTTTTGACAAATCAAACAACTGCCAAACTCCTTCCGTTTCGGGCGGATATGCGATAAATTTTAAGCGTTCTTTGGTAGTCGGGTGCAGGAAAGAAAGCGAATACGCCCAAAGCGCCAGCTTTCCTTTTTGCGCAAGTGCTCCGCCGTAGCGCATATCGCCGTACACGGGATGCGAAATCCCCGCCATTTGCACGCGGATTTGGTGCGTTCTACCCGTATGCAAACGCACTTCCGCAAGAGAATATTTCCCTTTAGTTTCCAGCACTTTGTAATCAAGTTCAGCGTATTTCGCACCGTCTTCGGACGGCGTACAAATATACACCATATTATTCACGGTATTCTTTCTTAAATAGTTCGACAGCGTACCCCGTTCCGCTTCGGGCGTACCGCAAAGTCCTACGAGATACTTTTTCTCAAATTCGCCCGCTTGCATGCCTTCGGAAAGCCGCGCCGCCGCCTTGCTCGTTTTTGCGTACACCATCACGCCCCCCGTAGGACGGTCTAAACGGTGCACTAAACCCAAATATACGTTTCCGGGCTTGTTATACGCCGTTTTCAAGTATCTTTTGACCATATCGAGCAGATTATCGTCCTTGCTCTCGTCGGGGCAACAAGCCGTCATTTGGGGCTTTACGACCACGATTAAATGATTGTCTTCATATAAAATATCGAAGTCCGCTTTCTTTTCTACGGCTTCCTGCTGCTTAATTTCCGTCATTGATAAACATACCTCCCGCTCCGCAAGGCAAGGCAATCCCTTCCTCCGTTTTGATGCCGACTTCATACGCTTCCACGCGCCCGCCAAAGCCCTTTAAAGTCAGCGTTAAAATATTTTGTAAGACCATAGGTTGCAATCCCGTCGTGTAGCTGTTAATCAACACGAACAGCGGATTATCGCTCAACACGCCCGCGCACGTTTCTACGAATTTATATAAATCGTTTTCAATCTTCCAAGTTTCCCCGTTCGGTCCGCGCCCGTAAGACGGCGGGTCCATAATAATCGCGTCGTACTTATTCCCGCGCCGTATTTCTCGTTGCACGAACTTTAAGCAATCGTCGATAATATAGCGAATACCCGTATGTATTCCCGAAAGCCTTGCGTTCTCGCCCGCGCGCTCGACCATACCTTTCGCCGCATCTACGTGCACGACCTGCGCGCCCGCTTTGGCGCAAGCCACCGTCGCACCGCCCGTATACGCAAAAAGATTTAACACCTTAATCGGTCGCCCCGCGTTTTTAATCAGCTCAGTCATCTTTTCCCAGTTGACCGCCTGTTCGGGAAATAATCCCGTATGCTTAAATCCCATCGGCTTGATTTTGAAATTTAAATCAAGAGAATCGTAGGAAATATTCCATTCCTCAGGCATCGGCTTTAAAAACTTCCAACCGCCCCCGCCTTTTTCGCTACGCTTATAATAGGCGTTAAGTTTAGGATACGCAAAAAGGTCAGTCTGCGCCGCCCAAATAACTTGCGGGTCGGGACGAAGCAGATATACGTCCTTCCAGCGTTCGAGCTTATAGCCGTCGCCGGTGGCGATAATCGAATAATCTTTCCAATTTTGCGCTATTTTCATAAAAAACCTTTTTTCCTATCCCTAAAAAGGGCAAATTTGAGCTTTAACCTTATCCATTATAGCCGAAAACCGCTTGAAAGTAAAGTATTTTCAAGAAAAATTTAAAGCGAAAAAAGTTTTTTTAAATTTTTTTTGTTTTTTTTGAAAATTTAGTAAAAAACAGTTGACAAAACATTCTCTTTTTAGTATTATAATTAAGCTGTTTGGCTGACGTAAGTTTTTTCGGCGGTGAAATAGCAAAACGATATCGCGGGGTGGAGCAGCTAGGTAGCTCGTCGGGCTCATAACCCGAAGGTCGCAAGTTCGAATCCTGCCCCCGCAACCACATGGCGGCGTAGCTTAGTTGGTTAGAGCGATCGGTTCATACCCGATAGGTCATAAGTTCGAATCTCATCGCCGCTACCATTGATAACAAAAACGAATTTCGTTTCCTATAAAAAGATATATACGGCCCGTTGGTCAAGCGGTTAAGACACCACCCTTTCACGGTGGTAACATGGGTTCGAGTCCCGTACGGGTCACCAACGAAACGCACACCTTAATTGGTGTGCGTTTTTCGTTGTGCCCGTACGCGAAATACGACGAATCCATCGGGTTCGCGCGAGCGTAAGCAAACTCCCCCCGCACGGAAATTTATCTAACACTTTAATATTCTTATTTTTGTATTACACAGTATATAACTTGATATTCTATATCTATTGTGCTATAATAAAATAAAAAAGGCTATTAGAATGAATAAATTAAAATCGCTTTGCTTATTATTTTTCTCAATGCTAAAAATCGGCTTGTTTACCTTTGGCGGTGGCTATGCTATGATAAACCTTTTAGAAAACGAATTTGCAAGCAAAAAAAAGTGGCTTGACCACGACGAATTTATGGATTTGGTTGCAATCGCCGAATCCACGCCAGGACCGATTGCGATCAATTGCGCTACTTATATAGGCTATAAAAAAGAAAAAATTATAGGCTCTATAACGGCAACGCTGGGTATGATTATCCCGTCCTTTTTGATTATCTATTTGATATCCTTATTTTTTAATCAATTTTTAGCGATTACTTGGGTTGCCTCCGCTTTTAAGGGCATACAGGTTTGCGTTGTATTTTTAATCTTATCCGCAGGATTAAAAATGCTAAAAAAAATCAAGAAAACCCCTTTTACTCTCAGCATATTTTCTCTTACCTTTCTTTGTATGATAATCTTCAGCTTATTCGCCGTTAGTTTTTCTTCTGTTTTTTATATTTTGATAAGCGGTAGTATAGGCATTTTAATGTACGCAATCAACTGCATAAAAAACAATCATAACGGGGTGAAAAAATGATTTACTTAAAATTATTTTTAACCTTTTTGAAAATAGGCGCAGTATCGTTTGGCGGTGGCTACGGTATGATTTCGTTAATAAGAGAAGACTGCCTTACAAACGGTTGGCTGACGGAAAACGAACTGCTGAATTTTATAGCCGTTGCAGAATCTTCGCCAGGACCTATAGCGGTAAATATGGCAACTTTCGTAGGTTCTTCGCAAGCAGGATTATTAGGAGCACTACTCGCAACTCTTGGCGTTGTGCTTCCGTCGTTCGTTATCATTCTTTTAATTGCAACCCTTTTGACTAAATTATTAAAATACGCAGGCGTAAAAGCAATGCTTGGGGGTATTCGCCCTGCTATTGTGGGTATGATTTTAGCGACGGCATTGACAATGTTTTTAAGCGTAATATTCCATTTTAAAAACGTTCAAAACTCCTTTGTATTTGACTGGAAATCTCTTTGTATATTTGCGGTAATCGGTATCATCTATTTTAGCTATTCAAAATGGAAGAAGAAAAGTTTTTCCCCGATACTTTTAATTATACTTTCCGGCGTTTTTGGCGTTATTCTATTCGGCATATAAAAACTTTGCAATATGCAAAAAAGCACAGGCAGCCCTGTGCTTTTTATTTTTTTAATGTAATAAATTTGTTGACAAGTCAATTTGTCCGTAAAGGTCTTTTTTAAAGATTATCTAAATTCAAAATCTTTTCAATTAAATTACGGTCGTTATAGAAATAATGATTTGCCGCTTCAAAGCCCACGCGCGCATCGCGATACACAAGCTCTATCAATTTTGCCGTGCTTTCTTTAGCCTGCGCGATAATTTCTTTCATTTCGCTTTCGTTGTTCTTCCAATCCCGTTTCAAATACGAATACCGCGTTTGCAACCAATCCGCTTCGAAATGAATATACGCCGCTTCCGCCATCAGCAACAGTTCTATCGTTTTCTCGTCGCAACCAAGCGTTTTTGCGCTTTTTTCTTCACAATTTTCGGCAACATTTTTTTATTCTCCGTACTAATAAATTTTTTTAATGGTTATTCGTCCAATTTCTTTTGCAATACGCCGTAAGCGTAATTTCCGTCGCATTCTCGTCAATTCTCGACCAAATATCCGAAACTCTTAAAAGCTGTTGTCCGTCCAACTTCCAGTATTTGAAAGTATGCTCGTCTTGTTCACATTCAGGCGTGGGAAGCGAAATAGGCGTTTCTCCGCGCTTGACTT
>CAJGCN010000063.1 GCA_904501815.1 uncultured Clostridia bacterium | reverse complement strand
TTTATTGCCGTCTACGAAACTGTATTCCACGCCCGACCATAAAAATTCGTTTTCCGCTTCTTTAAAGGTAATCAAATGAAACACCGTGCCGAACACGGAAGCGCAGAGCATAATTAAAGAAACGAGTACTACGACGAACGGAGCTTTAAAAGAACGGGTCGTTTTCACGACGTTTTCTTCCCCTAAATCGGTTGGATAGTCTTTAGATACGTCCGAGATTTTGCGTTGATAAGTGACGACGAGTTCTTTGCCCTTAACGGAATATACGTAATCGCCGAACACGGCGGAATCAAGGGAAATTTTCACTTCCACGCAAGAATCTTCGAGCAAAATTTTCTCTTTTCCGAGAAATTTACTGCCCGCCTTGCCGTTTACGTCGTCCCAAACCACTTTCTTTGCTCCTACGCAATTTCCGCGCACGTCAAATTCTTTAACGGTAAGCCGAAGCTCCGAAACGGTTTCTTTCGCATCGTTGCCGAATTTAAGCAACAAATATTTTTTATTCTTTTCCTTTACCAGCAAATATTGCTTAACGGAAACGAAATCGTTGAACTTAAAATCGTTATAAGTTCCTTTGGATATAACGTGATAATCCTGCATTATTTCTCTTCTCCTTCTTTTGCGGGTTTTCCGTTTCTGCGTTTAATGGACAGTACAGCCACAACGATATTCACCGCCACAGCAACGAGCGCAAAAATGCACGTAAAGACGATACTCGTAGTTTCAATCAAAAAGCTTTCTTTAAATACCCCGCCGAACACGTTTGAACAACATACCTTTGCAAATACGATTTCTAAAATCGTAGCTAAACTGCTCATTGCGATATATCCGCCCATTTTTCCTTTGGATACGGGCTTTAAAATCTTTTCTTCAAAAATCACTTCGTCCGCTTGATTTAAAATCACAGAAACGAACGCTACCGCTTCGGGAAGCTCTAATTCTTGCGTATATCCCGGCTTTTTGATAAGTTCTTTCACGTTCAGCACCTTAACGATATGCTTTCTTCTATCATACATTGCCACGTCGTAATCGAGATATTCTACCTTTTCGTCCGTTTTGCAAAGCAAGATTTTCTTTCCCCCTCGCTCGGAAATTAAATACTGCTTAATGTATTTTCTCGACCTAAGAGAAGGCTGATAAACGATTGTTCTTCCGTTCGGCTCAACGATATTTCTAAGCCCCCTGTCCGTCGGCTCGGCGATTGCAAATCCCGTATTTAAAAAACCGTTCGGAATTACGAACGCCACTAAAACACCGTATAAAACGACGGATATGATTAAAAGTACTGCCCAAACCGCTACCATAGCTTTCTCCTTACGATTAAATCCTTTCCGTTTGTTTCTTATAAAACAAACGCCACGCGTGGCGGATTTTTTCTTAGTTTTACCCGTTTTTTGAAAATGTTTACAAAAACCCACATTAACCGAGTATAAATATACAGTATACATTATAATAATATACTTTCTCTTTGTCAAGCTTTTCGCCAAGATTTGACCAAAAATGCGCAAATAAAAAATCGACAAGTTTCAACTTGTCGATTTTTTTGGCTGGGGATAAGTGATTCGAACACCCGAATGACGGAGTCAGAGTCCGTTGCCTTACCGCTTGGCGAATCCCCAATATTTTTGTTCTTACTGGCGTTATTTTATCAAACTTTTTCGCTTTTGGCAAGCGTTTTACCTATCTTTATACAAACTTTTTAAAAGTTTTTTGCAAATACGCTAAATTTCTCCAAGCACTCTCTTTTTTCGTCAAACAGTATTTATTATACTCTTTATAGTTTACTAAATTCAAGGAGAATTTTATGCTACTGAGCGAAATAATCGGCAAACCCGTTTATTGCGGTAATCTCGTAAGGGGTACTTTATGCGGAATATGTCTTTCCTTGTCCACACGCACGGTCAAATATTTACTTTGTAAAACGGCTGAAAAACCTGCTAACACCGAATTTTGCGTGAGCATTGCTAACGTACAAAAGATAGAAGACGGCGTTTATTTAAAACGCATCAAGACCGTACTCCCTAAAAACTGCGCCCGCGTTTTTTTAAACCGTCCCGTCTACACCGAACAAGGAGAATATCTCGGCTATTTTTCCGACTTACAGCTTGACGGTTTCATTGCAACTTATCTTTTCATAAGCGGTGGTAAAAGATACCCCGCAAGCGCGCTTTCCGCCGTTTCAGACGCGCTTATTTTGAAAAAAACCCCCACTTATCCTATCGGTCAACGCATACCTGCCAGCCCCGTTTTAGAATATTTAAACAAAAACGGGCAAAACTCGCCCGTCGTCACCCGTGCCGTTTTAAAAACGGCTATTCAAAGTGAAAAACTCATTTCGCTTACCCTTTCTTTACCGCCTTTTAACCAAAACGTGCTTTAAGCGCAATCGATGGAATATTTTGCGGAAAGCTTTAAAAGTTTGAGCATACATTCGTTTAACGAACGCAAATCGGAAACGGATAAATTTTCACTGACCGAATATAAATTGACTAATCTGGATAGACTTTCCGTTTCTAATCTATCGGAAGCGGAAAGCGGAGTTGATTTCAATCTCGCCACCATTTTTTGAACGTAGTCGAGTTTAATTTCTTTATATTCTTCCGCCACGTTCATTCTTTCGGTTTCTTCCCCTTCTTCCACACGAAGCCCCGTTTGCAAACGCTCGCGCAAAAAAGTATTTTCTCTATCGGGTAGCATATAAACAGCCCGACGGCAGATTTCTTCCCGCTCTTTCCTGCGCTTTTCACGCCTTTTTTTGAGAAAAGCAATAATGCTTAAAATAGCGTAAAACCCTACGGAAAACTCTAAAAAGGTAGCGCAAAACTCTACGTATTCGTGCAAGGCAAGCTCTTGGTGTTGCGCAAGAGCGGAAACCCACGCTCCGCCGAGCGAAAGGGCAGATAATAAGAAAAAGGTTCTGCCAAACGGTATGGCAAGCAAAAACAATACGCTAAGCGAAATCACCAAATACAACATAAAACAGCCTCCGATTGTTCAATTATTCCCTATCGGTAGGCTGTTTTTTGAATGATGTCGTCGACTTTTCGCTATTTTTGACGAATTTTTAGAATAATTCCACTTCGAACCCGCGCCGTATATTAACAATCGTCGCGCGGACTTTTTCTATTGGCAGTTTAAGAATTTTTGCAACTACTTTCCGATAGAGCGCAAGCTGTAGAGCGTAGTGTTCTTTTAAGTATTCCGCGCCCTGCGAAGAATATTTATAATCAATTACCCGCGCGCCGTCTTTTTGCACGGCGAGAAGGTCGATTGCGCCTTGAAAGAGAACGAACTCGTCGCTATCCTTTCCGTCGTTTTCAGTCCTGCCTGTAAGCGATAACACTTCTTGCACGGATAAATTCGCGATAAATTGCTGTTCACGCAAAAGCGTTGCGTTTCCAAGCGCAAAAAATACGGGATTAGACAAAATTTCCACGAGCTTATCTTTTTGTAAAAGAGCGTTTTCTTCTTCCGACAAGCGTTTGGAGCAAATAAATTTTTCATAAGCCTTTTCCACTCTTTCGGCAAGTAAGGTATTAGGTATTCTCGTACCTGCCCCGTCCAAAAGACAAGAAAAATCGAATTCTTCCAAAAACGCGTGATAGGCTACGCCCGTTTTTATTTTTTCTTCTCTCGTTTCTTTTTGTGAAATAGACGGCGTTTGTTCTTCCCGTTCGATTTCTTCCGCCGTATTATTTTCCACTCCGCCAAAATCCAACGCTAACCCGTTTAAAAAAGGCTTTTCGTTAGCTCCGCGACGGGCAAACTCTACCCCCGTTTCTAATAACTCCGTCGCCGTGCGTTTTACGGGTAGATTTTCGTAGCCCGCGTAAGAATACCGCCAATCGAGCGCGCGTTCAAATTTACGCGTTTTTTCTTCGTCGGGCTGTACTGTTATCGTACGCTCTTGATAAGGTAAATCGGGGATTTTTTCGTCTACGATATATTTCTCCCAAACGGAAAAATCGGTAAAATCAGCAAAGGATTTCGCATAGCGAACGTCGGGCAAAGGCAAAGGCTTTTCGAATACGGCGTGCAATCCGTATTTCGCACGCGTAAGAGCAACGTAGTATAAATTCAATTCGTCGGCAAGTTCCGCGCGTTCTTTTTCAATCTCGCAAAGCCTACGCAATAAAGTATCCGAATAGGTTGCGTTTTCCACGTTATACGCCTTTGGCGCAAGACCGAAAGTATCTTCCACGAACACCGCTAAACGGTCGCCACCGCGAAAGTTTTCGCTTAAATTATCGACGATTACGATAGGATATTCCAAACCCTTAGAAGCGTGCATGGTCAATACGCGCACAGCGTTCTCCCCACCGTTTTCACAATACTCCACGCTATACTCTAAATCTTTTAACCGTTCCAAAAATTCTCGTACGGACAACGAATCACCAGCGATAGCTTCTTCTAAAAATCGGTGTATACGCTTTAAACAACCCGCGCCGTTTTCTTTCGCCAAAAGAGAAGCTTCAAGTTTCGTTTCCGCGATAATTTTCGCAAGCACGCTACCGGCATCCGACACGGTTGCGTAGCGTTTAAGTTCTTGGAAATACGCATAGAATTTTTTCAGCTTATACGCAATAAAATCGGTTTTTTCTTCCCGATATTTTTCCGCTAAACGACGGAAAGGAAGGCTTTTATTTTCCCCGAACAAACGAATTTCCGCAAGCTCGTCCGCCGTGATTTCTCCGATTGCTAAAAGCGCGCTGCAAAGCGGAATATCCTGCTCTTGGTTATCGAGCAAACTCAAAATATCAATCAGCGTTTTTATTTCGGGATATTGACATATATTCACACTCGCCACAGCCGAAACGGGTACGCCTTCCGCCGTCAACGCGTCGACTACTTCCGAGATACGCCCTTTTTTCTTACGGGATAAAATTGCAATATCAGAATACTCGACTAAACGGTATTCCCCACGTTCCGCATCGAAAAATTTCGAACGACGTTCCCCGTCGATAATTCTTTTAATCAACCTTGCAGACGCGCTTGCTTTCTTTTGTTTTTTCCCAGCGTTCGCCTTGACGGAATAGACCGTGCGCACGGGTTTTTCTTCTTCCGCTTCTTCTTCGAGCGCGGAAAAATACACTCGTACTCTACCGCTTTGGGGCGCGTATAAACCGCCACGCTCCATCACCGAACCGTGCGCGTAGTCCACCGATTCGTTATCAGGCGTCATAGCGAGTGAAAACTGCTCGTTGACCGCTTGTAAAACAGCATCCGAACTGCGGAAATTATTCGATAAAAACAGCGCATTCGCTTTTTCGTCGGTTTCAAAAAGTTTTTGTTTTTCCATAAAGAACTTGGATTTACTGCCACGAAAGCCGTAAATAGACTGTTTTACGTCCCCGACCATAAACACTTCTTCGCCCGTAACGGCGGATAAAATTTGCTCTTGGACGGGATTTACGTCTTGATATTCGTCGATAAACACGTAGTGATATTTCGCCCGTACTTCTTCGCGAATAGACGGCTCGGCAAGCAATTTTAAAGTGTAATGCTCTAAATCGGCGCAATCGAGCACCCCTTTCGCCTGTTTCAATTCGCCGTATTTTTCGTCTAAAAGCAATAGATATTTTCCAAGCGCAACGGCGATCTCACCCGAGCGCAAAAACGCTTCGAGTTCTTCGGACTTTTCTTTCATGCGAAGATCTTCTTTATAAATGCCTTCCACGCGAGATTTTAAAAAGGCAAGCCGTTCTACGCGCTTTCGGCGTTCAAGCCCGTCTTCCGCTCTCGCCCGCTCTTTACTCGGAAAGACGGGACGGGCAATCAAGCTTGCGGAAAAATAATCGTTTGCATGGATTACTTCGGTTAAAAATTTTTCGATACTTTCACATAAAAGAAGCGACGCGCGCGGTTTGCCGTTTTTTTGCGTTTGTTCCCCGTCGAAAGAAATAAAATATTCTTTTTCTTCCCTAAGTTTGGAAAGATAATAACGGCACTTTTCCTGTACGGCAAAAAATAACCGCTTAGAAATTTCTTCAAAATTTTCAGCCGTATACGCCGTTTTCCCTTGTTTAATAAAAGAAATATAATCGGCGCGGTTTCTAAGCTTCGTATACAATCCGTCTAATATTTTTCGAAGCTCGTTATCTTTTTTATTGCGGAAAAACACCGATAAAAGCAAGGAAAAATCAGGTTCTTCACTTTCGTAAGCTTCTTCAAAGAGCAGATCGAGCGCTTTATTTTTTAAGGCTTTTCCTTCGGCATCGTCTTCCATTATCACGGAGAACCCACTATCTACGCCCGCCGTGAAAAAGTGTGCGCGAATTAAATTAGAACAAAAGGAATGTATCGTGGAAATATCCGCGCCCGAAACTTCGGAAAGCTGTTTTTTCAGCCTTACCCGTTCTTTTGCGTTTCCTTCGCCCGCGTTAATAGATTTTATAAGTTCTTTTTTCAGCTTCTCTTTCATCTGCGCAGCGGCTTTGTTCGTGTAGGTGACCGCCAAAATCTCGGAAACGTCTACGCCGGACTTGATTAACCGAATAATTTTTTCGATCATTACCGTCGTTTTTCCGCTTCCCGCCGAAGCGGAAACGATCGTTTTCCCCCGCGCTTCAATCGCGGCGAGCTGTTCGCTGGTAAACGTTGCCATTACTCCTTTTCTCCTTCTTTTTGTTTTCTGACGATTTCCGCAATCGCAACGGGCGAAATTTCACTTTCTTTACGCGTTTTTAAAACGTCGCGGTTAAACCCGCACATACCGCCGAATTTGCAATATTCGCAACTTCCTTCGTAGGGGGACGGCGCGATAAAGCCTTCTTCAATCTCTTTTCTGCCCTGCCTTGCTTCTAAAACGGCGTAGTCGATAAAATCGCAAAATTGCGCTTCGTCCATAATTTTTTTAGCGTTTGCGCTATTTTTTAAGGACGCGGCAAAAAATTCACTCTTTTTTTCTTCCGTTAAATTTTTATCTCCGCATAAAAGAGCTTCTTTGCTACCGTTTAAAAATCCCTTCATTTGAAACCTGTTCTCCGCACTTTCGGCGTAGCTCACCGAAGCGGGGAAATAGAACACGCCCGCAGGAGTTTTTTCGCCTTTCACGGCAGACATATATAACTGCATTTGCATTTTTCTGCCCGTATAATACGACGTTGGCGAATCGTCGATTGCGCCCGTTTTATAATCAACGATACGCACGAACTGATCGGAAACGTCCACGCGGTCGACTTTTCCCACGATTTCTTCCGTTTCCACCCCTTTTTCCACCGCGTCCACCACGAACGAAGAGCCTTTGATTTGTCGATATACTGCAGCCGCCGCTTCGACGCCTTCCGCTAATAATTTTTGAGCCGCATAGCGACCTGCGCCCGTATCTTTTCCCGCTGAATACACGGTTTTTTCCGCAATCTCAGCGCCCCGTTTTTTCGCGAACTCGCGAAGCTCGTCTTCCGTAGCGAATTCGTCCGTTCGCACCGAAGTTTCTTCCAAAAGCTCGTGGATAAAATTCCCGCTGTCAAACGCCATTACCGCCGTTTCGTCCCGTTCTTTGAGTTTTAACCCGCGCGTGACGAAATTTTTAAACGGACATACGAAATAATTTTCAAGCGCGGTAGGCGAAATTTTTCCGTCGCGGAAAAACAGTTCTTTCCCACGCTCGATATATTGCGTGGCTTCACGGCGTTTTAAAAGGTCTTCACCCGTTTCCATTCCCCGACGTTTCAACGCTTCGTAGAGCGCGGAATACTCAGCTCTCGTATCTTCCCCGCCACGCTCGAATTCGTTCTTTTGCATAAGTAATTTTCTGAGCGCAGGCGAAATTGCCGAACATTGATATTC
>CAJGCN010000062.1 GCA_904501815.1 uncultured Clostridia bacterium | reverse complement strand
ATTTAAAGGACGCTATCTTAACGAAAAAGGTTGCAAAATACGTGACGGACTTCCCCACCAACGAAACGGTTGGCGTAGATGGAATTATTGCCATTCCGCACTTGGGCGCGTCTACGATGGAATCGGAAGACCATTGTGCGTTAATGGCTGGCAACCAGCTCGACGAATATCTCACGAACGGAAATATCGTCAACAGCGTAAACTTTCCGTCCGTTTCCTTGCCCCATACTTCCTTTGCGCGCATTTGCGTAATGCATAAAAATATACCGAATATGCTTTCGCAAATCACTTCGGCGTTCTCGCAAGCGGGCGTGA
Source organism: uncultured Clostridia bacterium (assembly GCA_904501815.1). Classification (GTDB taxonomy): domain Bacteria; phylum Bacillota; class Clostridia; order Christensenellales; family Borkfalkiaceae; genus Scatosoma. The sequence goes on along the minus strand of CAJGCN010000062.1, from coordinate 7,644 downwards.
ATATTGATAATATGGCGAACGGGTCGAAAGGCGAAACGGCGTATACAATCGTGGAAGTCAGCGAAAAACCGTCTGAAGAAATCGTGCAAAAAGTGCTTGCGATCGACGGCGTGAGCAAAGTCAGCTTGTATTAAGAAAAAGGTAAATTTTAAAAACCCTGTTAGGAGAAAGACAAACCTAACGGGGTTTTGTCATAAATAGTGATTACACAAAAAGCTTGACAAAAATTTGCCTTTGAGTATAATAATAAATAGTAAGAATAAAATCTTACCACATTAGGGAAAATCTGTAAGAAAATTGCTTGGCAACAAAGGAAAGCATTTCCCGCGTTGGCAACGCTTAGGCAAAAAATAAAGCAATATCGCCGATAAAGCGCAAGAATTGTGATAAAGCGGTAAAATACAGGTGAAAAACGTTAGATTCTATCCGTTTGGAAAGGGTTGTTTAGAGAGTTGACAACCAAGCTTTCCTTGTGATAAAATGTAGCCGAAAAAATCAGAACGGGAGAACGCAAGAAAATGAATCAAAGTATATTGACGGTCGGCTTGCTCTTGTCCGCCTTCGCGATATGGTTCGTTGGCGGGTTATGCAAAGGGGAAACGACTATCCGTAAAAAAACTTACGCGAGAAAAAACTTGTTTTTTCGCTGTCTTTCCGCGTTGTTGTTTTTGGTTTATTTGCCTTGCTTAATATCGTTAGAAGCGGTAAGCGAACAAATCGGCTTATCAGGCGGGGCAAACACGCCCACGATTACCGCTCTTACGGGGATTTTGAAATGGTTTACTTATTTCACCCTTGCGGGGTTAATGGTCGAGCCATTTTTCAAAAAACAAAGCTTGACGGATTTCACGGCGTTTTTCGCGCCCGTTATCTTACTGCTTAACGCCATATTTTTAAAACCCGTAGCGACGAGTATCGTTGGATATACCGACTATTTCGACTGGCGAGTGGTGACGTATTCTATTTGCTTAGCGCTTGCGTTCGGGATAGCAGGGGCAAGACTTATCGAAAAAATTCGGCAAACGGATTTTTCGAAAATCGGCGTGAGAATAGGCAAAGCGGGGCTTTGGATGCTCGTGTATTTGCCTGCTTTTATGCCTGTTTATCTTCCGCAACTCTTCTTTGGGATTATCGGGGAAGAAACGGTAGATTTTACCTTAACCCACAGACTTTTAATCTATATCGGTTTTGCGTTCCCTGCCCTTGCGTATATCGCGTTTCGAAAGAAGAGTAAGGACGAGCGGTTGCTATTTTTGATCTTGCTTTCTTTAAGCGGATTTATGCAGTATTTTTGCTATACGGCGCACCGCGACCCTTTGACGAACTTGCCCTTGCACCTTTGCAACACGGCAATCGTCTTAATGCTGTTTGCCTACGTGTTCCGTTTAAAAAGCGTGTTTTATTTCACCTATCTCGTCAACGTGTTGGGGGCATTTTGTGCCATCTTGCTCCCGAATACGTCAGACGTTTTAACGGAAGCGGGCGTGCTCGGCTTTTGGTATAACCATACCTACGCGTTTGCCTTGCCGATTTTAGGCGTAGCTTTGGGGATTTTCGAGCGACCGAATATCAAGTTGATGTACGGCGCAATCGCGGCGTTTTCCGTGTACGTACTGTCGGCGGCGGTTCTGAACGGTTGGCTGAATAATTCGCCCTTGAACGTAAACGGAGAAGAAGTTGACTATTTCTTCTTATACAGCGATTTCTTCATTGATAAATTTGCGTGGGCAGTACCTTTGAAATACAACTCGTCTTTTGTTTGGAAATTCCAAATAGGCGATACTATGATGACCTTCTATTGGCTGTATAATCTCGTGATTTGGCTTGCCTTTATCGCGTTGATGTTCGCGATTTGGGGAATATACGGGCTACTCTATCGCACGTCGGATGCGCACAAAGAGCTGGCAAAACGTAAGGTCTTGATGCAAGTGGATCACGCGCAACTTTTGAAAGAACTCGGCGGAAGGTCGGTGAAAGAACCTCTCCACCCCGAAGGAGCAAGTATGATAAAGATTATTAACTTTTCGAAAACTTACGCAGGCACGGACAAAAAAGCCGTCAAGAACTTGAACCTTGAAATTCACGAAGGGGAAGTGTTCGGGTTTATCGGTCATAACGGCGCGGGCAAGAGTACGACGATTAAAAGCTTAGTCGGCATACAGTCGATTACGGAAGGTTCGATTGAAGTGCAAGGCTACGATATTGCTCGTCAGCCCTTGCAAGCTAAGCTGAATATGGGCTACGTTTCGGATAACCACGCCGTATACGAAAACTTGACGGGCAGGGAATATATCAGCTACGTTGCCGATTTATATATGGTCAGCGAAAAGGACAAGAACGAACGTATTCAAAAATATGCGAAAATGTTCGGCTTAGAAAAAGCGCTCGACAACGAAATTAAGAGTTATTCGCACGGTATGAAACAAAAGACGATGGTAATCGGCGCGCTGATTCATAACCCGAAAGTTTGGGTGTTGGACGAGCCGCTGACCGGTCTTGACCCGACGAGTTCTTGGCAAATTAAAGAATGTATGCGCCAGCACGCAGACGCAGGGAATATCGTCTTCTTTTCCAGCCACGTTATTGAAGTCGTTGAAAAGGTTTGCGACCGTATCGCGATTATCGCGGACGGCACTTTGCAACGTGTAGACCGCGTGGAAGACATTAAAAAAGAAGGCTTGTCTCTTGAACAGCTGTATTTGCAATACGCGCAACACCCCGAAGCAAAACTTCCTTCCGTATCGGACGAAATCGCTTCGGCGCAGGAGAACGTATAAAGGATATGAAAACGCAGGAAAAACAACTGAAAAACACCCCGATTCGGCGCATTAAATATTTAATGCTTTTGCAAATGGGCGAGCGGTTGCGTTTGCGAAAAAACCAAAGCGGTAAAAAGCGCGCGTTTTTGACCTTTTTAAAGGTCTGCGTGTGTATTGCCGTGTTTGCGGCGGCGTATTTCGCGCTCGGCTACTTTCGAGATTCCTTTCAAATCAAACTCTCGAAACCTTTGCTGATTAGTATTTTGTTTTTAACGCAGGTCGTGGGGGTCATCTCCGCAATAGGGAGTATCCTTTCCATACTCTACACAAGTAAGGAAAACACCATGCTCCTTGCCTTTCCTTGTAAATACGGGGAAATTTTCATCAGTAAACTCGCGGTGTTTGCGGTGGAAGAAATTAAGAAAAGCTGTTTCTTTATTCTTCCGTTTTTAATCGCCTACGGCGCGCTCGTCGGCGGGGCAAGTTATTGGATATTCCTGCTCCCCGTTTGGCTGATGCTTTGCCTGTTCCCCGTGCTTATCGGCGCAATTATATCTATTCCTTGCATTTATATCAAGCGGTTTTTGGAAAAGCATATGTTTCTCTACGCGCTTTTAATCGGCACGGTGCTCGTGTTCGTTTTCGTGCTGTTGACGGTGCTGTTGAGTAAGCTTCCGACCCCCGTTCGGCTCGTAGCTATTTACGGGAAATTTATCGTAGCGGTGGAAGAATTTTTAGCGTCCTTGTCAAGCTTGGCGGTGTGGTATATTTTTCTCGGCAATCTTTTGTTCGGGGAAAGCCAGCTGTGGTGTATACCCCTTGCCCTTGCGGTATTCGCAGGATTTTCCGCACTGTGCTTTTTCGTGGCGAAGCCGTTCTATTTCAAAGCCGTTTCGTCAACGGTAGAAGCGGGCGGGAACAAACGCCACAAACCCAAACATCATAAGCATAACAACATTTTTTTAACTTTCCTTAGAAAGGAATTTAAGCTGTTCGTAAGAAACTCTCAATCGCTCAATTCGGCGGTGCTGACCATTCTTACCTTCCCGCTTTTATCCTACGTGTTTAATTTCATTCTCGCGGCTATCAATACGAACGTACTCGGGGACTTTTTATCCGTCGCGTTCAACGTGATGATAACGCTGAGCATTTTAAGCACGCATAACGCGAACAGCGCGAGCGCGCTTTCTTCGGAAGGAAGTGAGTTTGCGGTTCTTAAAACCGCGCCGTCGAACACCATGATTATTGCATGGGCGAAAATCGCGGTGGCGGAAGTGGTGAATATTATCGCGCTCGTCACGACCTTTATTATGCTTACGATTACGACGGAGCTTTCCTTGCTCAACTTAGGTTTAATGACGCTCGTGCTGTTTTTAATGACGACGGCGCATATCTTTTGGAGCTTCCAGATCGACGTATGCAATCCTAAAATCCTTGACTATGCAATGAAAGGCGGGGATAGCGTTGTGAACAATTCCAACGTAGCCAAAGCGGTGGTAATCGGCTTTTTCACTGCAACGATCGCAGGCGTTTTAACGCTCCTACTTTTAATGGACAGCTTTACGAGCGGTTGGATTAGAATTATTTTACTTGCGGCGGCGTTTCTTATCATTCGTTGGTATCTGTTCAGGCGCAACCTGAAAGTATATTTTAACGACATTCAGTTTTAACGGGGAGGAAGTATGAACAAGAAAATCGTATTTATCGTCGTTTTGACGGAGTGTATCTTAGCGGTTTTACTGATCAGTTTTTTCGGTCAGGCAATCGTGAACGCAAACAACAATATCTTATGCCGTGAAATCTACTTCACCTACGAAGACGGCGAAAAGATTGAAGACGGCAAACGGCTCTCTATTGAAATAGACGACGAAAATTCCAGCTATAAACTCTATTATAAAATGTTGCCTGCGAAAACGACGAATAGAGAAGTTCGTTTCGTTTCCAGCGACGAACGAGTAATCGTAGACGAAACGGGAGTAGTCACTTTTTTCGTGCGAGTATCTTCCGTGACGATTACCGTCTACACCCAAGACGGCAGTAATCTTTCCGATTCTATCGTTTTAACACTCATTTAGGTAGTACGTTGCAAATAGCAACTTGGCTATAAAAAAAATTTTTTCAAAAAGGAGAAACGTATAATGAAAAAATGGCAAAAAGCACTTGTCGGACTTCTCGTTGGCGTTGGAATGACTTTCGCGGCGGCGGGTTGCGACGACGGATTGACCGTCACGTTTATGGACGGCGACAAGAAAGTGGAAATTATGACCGATTTGGAAAAAGACAAACCGATCAAACTTCCCGACGCACCGAAAAAAGACGGTTATACTTTCGTCGGGTGGTATACTGACGAAACGCTCACGAAACCCTACGAGCAGGATAGCACCGTCACGAAAAATATGACCTTGTATGCGAAATATACGCGCTCGCAACTTTACGTGATTATGAATTTAAATTATCAAGGGGCAACGGCAATCGACCCTGCGAAAGTCGTTTACGGCGAAGCTTACGAACTTCCCACGCCCCAGCGCGAAGGGTATACCTTCACGGGCTGGACGTTGAACGGCAACCCGTTTGAAGCTTCGGGGGATTCGTATACGCACGAAAACAGTATCACCGTCTACGCGCAATGGTCGCTGAATAAATATACCGTCACCTATAAAGACGGCACGGAAACGCTCGGCATAAAAACGGTGGAACACGGAAAAGCCGTAGAAGCTTGGACGGAAGTCGCCGCAGGCTATCAAATCGACGGTATTTTCACCGACGCGGAATGTAAAACGGCTTACGACCAAAAATCGGCGGTAAAAGGCAATCTCACGCTGTACGTGAAAAAATCCCCTAAGACCTTTAAGATTACGGTAAATAGACTTGCCGAAGGGGACAATAAGGATACGACGGCTTTGTTTGGCGGGGCGTACACCTTGCAAGCACCGACGAGAGAAGGATACTTTTTCAAAGGCTATACCTATAACGGCAACGAATTCCCCTTGACGGGAACGTATTCTTGGACGGAGAATATCACGGTCGTAGCGGAATGGGAAGTAGACCCTGAATACAATAAACGCGACGTATTTTTCCTCGACGGTACGACGGAGCTGAAAGCTCTTAGAATAACGACGGAAAAAGGTCAAACGATTACGTTGCCTACCGCACCCACGAAAGAAGGTTATACCTTTAAGGGTTGGTATACCGAAGCAGGCTTAACGAATTTGTTCGACGAAAAAACGGCAATTCAAGACGATTTGACTTTGTACGCAAAATACGAAGCGAATAAATATAAGCTTACGCTCGATAACGACGGCGACGCGACTTACGACGGTACGGAAGAAGTCGTGTTCGGAGCAACGTATTCCTTGACTGTGCCTAAGAAAGAAGGCTTTAAGTTTACGGGCTATACCACCGTTTACAACGGTGAACCCGTTAATTTCCCGTTGGAAGGAACGTATTCCTATCCCACGAGCTTGATTTTGAAAGCGACTTGGGAAGAAATCCCCGAAGACGAAGACGAAAAGACTTCGGAAACCACCTTCCTTGCAAAAGATACGGACGAATATTATAAAGAAAGAAAAACGAGTAAAGACGAGTTTACCTTCGTATTCTTCAAAGGCACGGCGTATAACCTTGACGAATATTCGAAGATTGACTTTAACGGTGCAGACGGTTTATTGACGGGCGTTGACGGCGTGAAATTCACCCCGACGGCGGTTGGCGAATTCCAAATCACCTTCACGAGAACGACGCAAGAAGGCGATACGGTAGTCTTCACCCGTAATGCAAAAATCGTGAATAAGGTGACCGCGCTTGAACTGCACGCAGATTATAACGCAACGTGGACGACGACGGAAAACAGAGCCAAGACCTTTATCAACGAAAAGGCTACGGCGGTTATGTCGGTCGGTGCAAGCAATTTCCAAGCAGGTTTGGATATCGGCGGTGGCGACGAGCATTACGACTACGTTTCGGGAAATATCGAAATTTCCGTGCACGTAGGGGGAACGCCGAGCAAGGATTTCACGGCAGATAACGGCGTGATTACCTTTGGTTCTTCGCTCGTAGGGCAAACGGTTCGCTTGACCTTTGCGCCCAAATATCCCCGTTTAGACGGCAAAGTGCTTGACCCCGTTTCTATGACGGTGCAGGTCAACGACGGCGTGAACGTGTATACGAGCGCAGACCTTCGTAAAGCCTACGCGGATACGGCGGTGAAAACGATTAACGTGCTGAGAAACATCACGGTGGATCTTCCCAAAGAAGATTATGCGGACTTTGAAAAAGGCGCGCCTTTGAACGCCTACGAATTCGGTGCGTATAGAAGAATTACCCACGTGCAAACGGATAACGTCGTTATCAACGGAAACTTCTTCCAAATGGACGCAAGCGGACTTCCTTTGGTGGATAACCGCTACGACAATAGGGGTAAATGGGCAGTTGAAGGAACTTCAGGCTTTTACGTCAACGAAGTGCAGGTCGGCGTGTTCCTGTATTGGAATACGTTAGACAACAGCGGTGAAAGAATTGATTATCATACGGGTACGCTTACCGTCAACGATTTGAGTATTACGGGCAACTATACCGGCGCTGCGGATTACTCCAACGAAAAAATTGATACCACACCTATCTTAAAGTATAGTGGCTCGTGGAACGGTATCGTTTGTCGTGGCGGTACGGTCAACGTGAATAACGCGAATATTCAAAACGTGAACGTTGGTATATTCTCCGACGGCGGTGTAAGCGCGGCGGACAAAAACAAACAATCTGTGCAATACAGCTTGAATGAAGTTAGCATTAACAACACTTGGAATTCTACCGTTTATCTTTATAACTTAACGAAATTGACGGTTAGAAATTCTAAATTCGGTCAAGGCAACGCGGCTTCGATTACGGT
>CAJGCN010000061.1 GCA_904501815.1 uncultured Clostridia bacterium | reverse complement strand
GAAGGGATTTGATATAATAAATATACAAATTAAATGAAAGGTGGATAGAGAAATGCTTATCAACAAAGTGAATACTTTAAAAAATCGCGACGTATTAGTAGAAAGTTTGCGCTATTCGATGGCGCTTCCGAAAAAAACGACCCTTTCTATCGACGAAGATACGGCGGTAATCGTCGAACAAGACGGCTACTTCAAGGGCAGGTGGTTTTATCCGTTTAAAGGGGGTACTACAATCCCTTTAAATAAGGTTGCGCCTGATTTGAAAGGTTCGTTCTTGTTTGGAAAGTATAAAAACGTGACGATGCACTTTTTGAACAGAAAAGGCTTTGAGTTTCATAAACAAGTGCAAGCCAAAAGCGCTTCTGGCGTGATGTGTACGTTCTCAGGTACGGTGTATTTTTGCGTAAAAAAGCTGGATATTCGCAAGCTCCAAAAATGGATAAAAGACAATAATTTTAAAACGAGCGGAACGACGTTGTTGTCGGTATCGCAAATGAAAAACGTCGTGAGTAATTTGCTTTTTGAAAAGGGCTTTCAATACATAGTCGGCGGGAAACGGGTCAGCACGAGTAATTCCACGTTTAAAATGGATAAACTCAACAGCGGATATACTTTTATCGAAATTGCCGATTATATTAAGTCTAATTGCGATCGGTTTGGCTTTGAGTGCGTTTGTATGGTGACGCCTGATTGATAAAGAAATAGGAAAGAACGGGGTCGGGGAAACCGACTCCGTTCTTTTGCCGAAAAAGGAGAAAAAATCAGAAAAAACAGTCCGAAAACTTAGCAGCAGCAGTTGTTGTTGCAGCAAGAAGGCGTCAAGATCGCAGAGAGCGTACCGTTTTTATACAAGCAGTACAAAAGCGCGATAATGATGGGAAGCGAGCAACCGCTCAAAACGTTGGTGCAACAAACGCCGTCCTTCGAGCCGAGAACGAGAAGCGCAATAAGAATCCAAAGAGTGGTATTACACTGCGAAAAGCAAGTCATAAAAGAAAACCTCCTGTGTCTTTACCGCAGGTAATATGTAGATTTTTTACTCCAAACGGCGGATTGCCGAAAGAGAAAATAGTCCTGCGGTTTTGTCTTTCTATTATATCATATTCTAAAAAAGCGGTAAATGGTGCATTTTTTTGGAAAAATACGAGTAGGTTTCTAAAAAATCCGTGTGATTTTGTTGCAAAAATTTTTAAAATAAGGTATAATATATCATACTATTAAGGCAAGCGACTACGTTTTACGAGCCGACTGAAAATGCCAAGATAGAATTTATTTTTTCATCTACGGGTACTTTTTGGTTGTGAAAAGGCTCGATGGAGGTTTTTTATGAAGCGTAATACTGCGCATACCGTTGCCTTTATTGGCGTAATGACGGCTTTAATGTTCGTCGTTTTAACACTTGAAACGTACGTCTTTATTTATTTTATAAAGCCGTCGCCAGCTTTCTTGTCTATCCCGTTATTTATTGCGTTAAGCATGTACGGGGATTGGAAACATAGTTTTATCGGGGGGACGGTTTTTGGCTGTTGTTCCTTTGCGTTATCTTTTATCGTGGGATATGCAGTTTTTTATAATCCCTTGATTTCCATTTTACCGCGTACGCTTGCAGGGGTGGCAGGATATTGGATTTTACACGGGCTTACTCTTTTGACGAAACAAAAAGCCAAAGAAATCGTTCGTGCGGTTGCGGCGGCGCTCACCGTGCTTTTGCATACGGTGTTAGTGCTTGGCGCGATGGAATTGTTTGCGAGTGGCGGTGCGTTTATGGATACCGTTTGGCAAACGATTATCGGCGTAAATTTCCTTTCGGAATTTATTTGCGCAATCTTATTAACGCCCGTGCTTGTTAAAGTGTTTAAAAAGAGTACGGGAACGGCGGAATTTCCGCTTGCACGAAAAAAACGGGAGAAAGGCGAATGATTCTTTGCATTGACATAGGCAATACGAATATTAAATATGCGATTTGTAATAAAGAAGAATTTAAGGCGACTTTCCGCGTGGAAACCGACCATAAAAGAACTTCCGACGAATACGGCTCGCAACTTGTGAATATTCTTAAAATAGCGAATATTCCGCTCGAAGAGCTAACGGGCGCGATTATTTCATCCGTCGTTCCGTCCCTTGATTATACGATTGAACGAATGTGCGCGGTATATTTAAAAATTCAGCCCTTACGCGTTGCGCCCGGACTGAAATCGGGCTTAAATATCCGTTGCGACGATACGCGCGAAGTGGGCGCGGACAGAATTGTAAACTGCGTTTCGGCAATCGTTTCGCACGGCAAAGCAGGCGTTCCGTTAATCGTCGTAGATTTCGGCACGGCAACCACCTTTAACGTGATTAGCGAGAAAGACGAGTTTATCGGCGGGGTGATTGCTCCTGGCATAAAAGGTTCGTTAGATTCGCTCGTAAACGGCACGGCGAAGCTTCCGAGAGTAGAAATCGAAGCCCCGAAAAGCGCGATTGCGAAAAATACCGTCACGAATATGCAAGCGGGGATTGTGTTCGGATTTGCAGGACTTGTGGAATATATCGTGAAAAAGATTAAAAAAGAACTTGGCAGACCCGACGCCATTACGATTGCAACGGGTGGGTTTAGTAATATTATTTCCAAAGAAATTAGCTGTATCGACCAAGTGGATAAGCTGTTGACTTTAAAAGGACTGAGATATTTATATTATTTAAACCGTTCTGAGGAATAAAAGAAAAACAAACTAATATATTAAATAAAGAGCAAGACAAGCTTAGTACGAAAGAGGTTATTATGAATAAGAAAGAAAAAATTCAAGCGGAGCAGAACGTTTGCCCCGAAAGGAGAACGGAGATGATGAAAAAAGTTGGTGTTGCTATTCTCGGCGTCGGTGTCGTGGGTGGCGGTACTTTTAAAACGCTCACCGAACACCGTGAATTTTACAAGAAAACGCAAAACGTAGATATCGTTGTGGAAAGCGTACTCGATCGCGATCACGAGCGCGCAAAATCTATCGGCGTACCTGCGGAAGTTTTGGCTTCGAGCATTCAAGAAGTCGTTGCAAATCCAAACGTCGATATCGTAATTGAAACGATCGGCGGTTGCGGTGTTGCGAAAGATTTCATTTTAGCGGCGTTGCAAGAAGGTAAAACGGTTGTCACGGCGAATAAAGAATTGATTTGTAAATATTCGCACGAACTCGAACGGGTGGCAAAACGCAACGGTTGCGGGCTTTACTACGAAGCAAGTTGCGTAGGGGGCGTTCCGATTATCCGCACCCTTTTAGACGGCGTACAAGCCAACCACATCACCGAAATGATGGGGATTATTAACGGTACGACGAATTATATTTTAACGAAAATGGCGCAGGAAAACGCCGATTACGCATCTGCTTTGAAAGAAGCGCAACGTTTGGGCTACGCGGAGTTTAATCCGACCAACGACGTAGACGGCTACGACGCTATGTACAAGCTTTCCATTTTGTCGTCAATGGCGTTCCACACGAAAGTGCCTTACGGAAAGATTATGCGCGAAGGGATTAGTCAAGTCGACAGTCGCGATATCGCATTCGGGAAACAACTTGGCTACACGTTAAAACTTCTTGCGATCGGCAAAAGCGGAGAAGACGGCATTGAAGCGCGCGTGCATCCCACGTTTATTCCAAACGCGCACCCGTTGGCGAGCGTAAACGACGCGTATAACGCCGTATATTTGCGCGGGGATGCAGTAGACGATATTATGCTCTACGGTCGTGGCGCAGGTTCGCTTCCGACGGCGAGCGCAGTAGTAAGCGACGTTATCTATGCGGCGACTCATTCGGAAATTAAATATTCGACCTTTAAAAACACCGCAACGGCGGAAAAAGGAGTAAAGTTTATTTCCGATTTCACGAGCGCGTACTATATTCGCCTTTCGGTGGAAGACGAAGCGGGCGTTCTTGCGAAGATTACGGGCATTTTTGCAAAGTGCGGGATTTCTATCGTAGAAGTTGCGCAAAAGAGCAAGAGCGAAGCGGGGGAAGATACGCGTATTCCTTTGATTATCATTACGCATAAGACGACGGAAAACAGCGTGAAGAGCGCGGTGGCAAAGATCAATCAATCGGGCATCACGCAAGTCAAGGCGGTTATCCGCGTAGAAGAATAAAAAGAAAAAAGGCGGGGGTAAACCTCGCCTTTTTAACCAAAGAAGGAGTTTTGTTTTGAAAGGGGTCATTATCGTCAACGCCTATCCCAAAGCGGAAAAATTTTTACGGCAAGCACAGCGTATTCAAGAAGAACTCGTTGCGCTCGGCGCGAATACGCAAGTGGTCAAAAACGGCAGTTTTTCCGCTTGGGTGGAAGCGGACGGCAGGGCTTGCGCGGAGCTTTCGAGCTGTGATTTTGCCGTGTATTTAGATAAAGATAAATATACGGGAAAGATTTTAGAACAACGGGGGTTGCGCCTTTTTAACCGAGCCGCAGCCGTTGAAACTTGCGACGATAAAATGCTTACCTTTCTTGCGCTTGAAAATGCGGGCGTATCTTTGCCGAAAACGGTTTCCGCGCCCCTTTGCTACACGCAAAACGCTTTGCCTGACGAAGTATTTTTGCGAAATACGGCAAAGCTTTTAGGGTTTCCTATGGTTGCAAAAAAATGCTACGGCTCGTTTGGAGAAGGGGTGGAGCTTATTCAAACCCTTTTTGAGCTTAGAGAAATCGAACAAAAATGGCTGTATACTCCGCACTTATATCAAGAATATATCGAGCAGTCCAAAGGACGGGATTTAAGAGTAATCGTCGTAGGGGGTAAGGCAATCGGGGCAATGCGCAGAACGGCAAAAGCGGGCGAGTTTCGCTCGAATATCGAGTTAGGCGGTAGCGGTGAAAAAGCTGATCTTGATAGTAAATATCAAAACGCCGCCGAAAGAGCCGCGCATTCGTTAGGGCTTGATTATTGCGGAGTAGACCTTTTGGAAACGCAAGACGGGCCTATTCTTTGCGAAGTCAATTCCAACGCTTTTTTCGAAGGCTTTGAGCGGGCGACGGGGATTAACGTTGCCAAATCTTATGCAGAACATATCGTAAAAACAATGAAAAACGGTCGGTGTTGAAACCGACCGCAATTTTTATTTTTTAGGTTCTTCATCTTTTTTCGTGTTTTCGTCAGACGACTGGGGAAGGGTATACGAGTAATCGATATCGGGGTTTGCTTTAATCAACGCGCTTGCAAAATCTTCTTGCCATTCCGCCATAACGCTGAGCACGGAAAATTCTTCTCCGCAACGGACGGTCAGTTTATGCTCGTCCCGCTCTAATTCGATTTGCGTGATAGACTTTAAGGGGAATTTCGTTTTGATAAACCCGAATTTCGTCGTGAAAAACTCGTCGCTAATTATATATTCCGAGCTAATCAACAAACTGACGATCACGATAATGCAGAAAATGCAAACGGCAATCAGCAAGGGGAATTTCAAAACGTCGGAAAACCCGTGAATACCGCCGTTATTATAAATGCGATATACCGTCAAGCCGATTCCTGCCAAAGAAAGGAGTAAGACTAAAACGCATAAAATGATAATTTTTGCGCTGAATTTAAAGCGAAAACGCTGATTGTTTTGTGTAGACTTATTTTTCATAGCTCTATTATAGCATAGGCGCAAAAAAAAATCAATAGTTTCTCGGATAAAACGACGGTTTTTTGTTGCAAAATCTATTTGGAAAGCGTATAATAAAAGATATGGAACAGACGGTATTAACAAATGATGAAATTGAAGCGGAAGTTGCTGAACGCGAGCGTAAGCAGTTTGAAAAAATGACGAAAACGCCCGTGTCGCGTTTGGTCGTTTCGCTGGGGATTCCCACTATGCTGAATATGATGGTGACTTCCCTTTATAATTTAGCCGACACTTTTTTCGTTTCGGGCTTAGGCAAACAAGCGACGGGCGCGCTCAACGTGGTGTTGCCTTTGATGTCGGTCATTCAAGCCATCGGCTTTACGTTCGGTATGGGCGCAGGTGCGCTCGTATCCCGTTTACTCGGCGAACGCAAACAAAAAGAAGCGGACAAAGTCGCTTCTTCGTCTTTTTTTATCTCCGGCGTTATCGGAATGATTATCTTGCTGTTTGGTTTGATTTTCTTATCTCCGTTAATGTGGTTGCTCGGCGCAACAGAAGAAACGGGCGTTGCCGTCAGCACGCTTGAATATTCCCGTCAATATTCCCGTTGGATTTTGCTATCCGCACCGTTTATGTGTATGTCCTTTGTGATGAACAATCTGCTTCGTGCGCAAGGCAAAGCGGTGCTTTCTATGATAGGTTTGGTGACGGGTACGGTGGTCAACGTCGTTCTCGACCCGTTGTTGATTTATAGCGCAAATCTCGGTATGACGGGCGCGGCGCTTGCCACCATGATAGGGCAACTCGTCAGCTTTGCAATATTGCTCTATATGTTCCTTTCGGGCAAGACGATTGCTCAGTTAAAAGTTTCTGCTATTTCCAAGAAATTTTACGTGTATAAAAACGTACTCATTACGGGTTTTCCGTCTTTTTGCCGTCAAATTTTAGCAAGTCTTTGCACGGTTTTATTAAATTGGTCGGTAAAACCGTTCGGGGAAGGGCTTGCCGCGCTTGGCGTAGTGCAAAAGGTGTTTATGTTTGCCTTTTCGATTTCGCTCGGGATAGGGCAAGGCTATCAACCCGTGTTGGGGTATAATTACAGCGCGAAACGGTTTGACCGCGTGCGGAGCGCCTACGTGTTTACCCTTTGTTTTTCAACGGTGTTAATGGTGTTGTTTGCATCTGCTTGTGCAATTTTTGCGCCGAATATTATGAAAACCTTTTTAACCGACGAACTTAGAGAACAGGAAATCGGGGAGCTTGCTTTAACTTTACAATGTATTTGTATGCCTTTATTGCCTGTAAACTTTATGGCGGGTGTCACCTATCAAGTGGTTGGGAATAAAGCGGTTGCATCCCTTTTGTCAATTTCCCGACAAGGCTTGTTTTATATTCCTGCCGTGTTGATTTTGCCGAAAACGATCGGAATGTTCGGTGTGCAAAGCTGTCAAGCTTTGTCCGATTTGCTTTCTTTCGTGTTTGCAATTCCCTTTACGATTTTGTTCTTTAAAGACCTTAGAAAAGCGCAAAACGCCTATGAAAAAGAATTGCAAGAAAAAGAAGCCCTTGAACAAAACGAATAGGGCAGGTACGAAACGAACGATAAAACCCCTTGCTGTCGAGCAAGGGGTTTTCGCTTTTTCTTTAATTAGCCGACGATTAAATTCACAAGTCTGCCTTTCACGATAATGCACTTTTTGATCGACTTTCCGTCCAACAAGGGCGCAATATCGGGATGAGCGGAAACGGTCGCTTGAATTTCTTCGTTAGAAAGACCTTCGCCTATCATTATCTTCGCTTTGATTTTGCTGTTGACCTGCACAGCGTATTCCACTTCGTCCTTGACGAGTGCTTGCGGGTCGAATTCGGGATATTTTTCTTCGAATACGGAATCTTTATGCCCGCGCATTTCCCAAAGTTCTTCGGCAAAGTGGGGCGCAAACGGCGCAATCATGCGGATTAAATCGTCGATACATTCGTCGTAGAACGCGACGTTTTTCGTAGCCTTTTCGGCGTCGTATTTTTGAAGCGCGTTCACGTATTCCATAATACGCGCTACCGAAGTATTGAAAGAGAATACGTCTACGTCGCGAGTGATATTTTTAATCGCGTAGTGTTTTGCGTAATTCAAATCTTTTTCGGCGGAAGTTATTTCGGTATAGCCGTCTTTTCCTTTTTCTTCGGCTTTTTGCACGATCCGTTCTACCTTTTCTAAGAACCGCGCAATCGATTTAATACCGTCGTCGTTCCAAGGACCGCCTTCGGTGTAGCTGAACCCGAACATTAAATACAGTCTGAATACGTCCGAACCGTATTCGCTTACGTATTTATCAGGGGAAACGACGTTGCCTTTGGATTTCGACATTCTGTTTCCGTCAGGACCTAAGATAATGCCTTGATGCACGAGCCGTTTGAAAGGTTCGCCAAAG
>CAJGCN010000060.1 GCA_904501815.1 uncultured Clostridia bacterium | reverse complement strand
TTCAAGCTCTTTCTTTCTAGACGTCGCTTGACGGGATTTAGAAGCGTTTGCGGCAAAGCGCGCGATAAATTCTTGCAATTATTTAGCGCGTTGTTCGGCTTTTTTGTTTTGTTCCTTTTGCTGACGGGCAAGTAATTGACTCGTTTGATACCAAAAATCGTAGTTCCCGACGTACATATTGATTTTACCGAAATCCACGTCGCAAATATTCGTACAAACCTTATTCAAGAAATGTCGGTTATGCGATACGATTATAATCGTATTTTCAAAATCCATTAAATAGTTTTCAAGCCATCTAACCGTTTTAATATCAAGGTTATTTGTAGGCTCGTCCAACAACAATACGTCAGGGTCGCCAAACAAAGCTTGCGCTAAGAGTACTCGTACCTTTTGTTTTGCGTCTAATTCGCTCATCAAAGCGTAATGCAATTCTTCGGGAATTTCCAAAGCATTCAAAAGTTGGCTGGCTTGGTATTCTGCGTCGTAGCCGTTCATTTCGGCAAATTCGCTTTCAAGCTCCGCCGCTTTAATCCCGTCTTCTTCGGAAAAATCAGGGTTTGCGTATAACGCGTCCTTTTCGTCCATTACGTCCACGAGCCGTTTATAGCCGAGCATTACCGTACGCAAAACCGTTTGGTCGTCGTACATATTCTGGTTTTGTTGAAGAACGGACATACGCTCGTTTTTATCGAGAGAAACGTAGCCTTTTTGCGGTTCGATTTCCCCAGAAAGAACTTTTAAAAAAGTAGATTTACCCGCGCCGTTCGCGCCGATAATCCCATAGCAATTTCCTTTCGTAAACTTTAAGTTCACGTCTTCGAATAATTTTTTACTGCCGTATTGCAAAGATACGCCGTTGACTTGTAGCATTCAACACCTCAAAAATTTTTTATCTATCAAATTATATCATATCCCGCCTATTAAAGCAAACGTTTCTCACTCGTTTTTGCTTTTATTTCACACGCTATAAAGAAAAAAGCCTTCGACTGAGAACAAGTCAAAGACTTTTTCAATTTATTTCGTCAGTTTTTCAATTTCCGCTACGACGTCGGCAACCGTAGAAAGGTTTTCCACGTCTTCGTCGGGAATGATAATGCCAAGCTCGTCTTCAAGAGTGCTTAAAAGTTCCACGACGTCCAAAGAGTCCGCGCCGAGATCGTCGATAATTTTCGATTCGGGCAATACCTTTTCAACGGGAATATTCAACGCCTCTGCGAGCATAGCCTGTACCTTTTCCAACATAATCAAATCCTCCATAAATCGGTGTTTTTACTTTTGTAATATTATTTTAATACAATTTTTTTTTAATGTCAAGTATTTTTTATTTATTTTTCTTTTTCAAGGTCAGACCGATACGTTTCTTTTTCACGTCAACGTCTTTAATCCATACGTTTACGACCTGCCCTACCTTTAATACTTCCGACGGATGACGAATGTATTTCTCGGTAAGCTCAGAAATATGCGCTAACCCGTCTTGATGTACGCCGATATCGATAAACGCGCCGAAATCCACCACGTTTCGCACCGTTCCAACTAATTCCATTCCCGGCTTTAAATCTTCCATACTCATTACGTCCGTGCGCAACGTCGGCGCAGGCAAGCCTTCGCGAATATCTCGACCCGGTTTCATCAATTCCGCAACGATATCGAGCATCGTCGCTTTATCAAGCCCCGCATCGCGAGCGGCTTTTTCTTCGCCGTAGTTTACGATTCGTGAACGAAGGTCGGCAATGCGTTTTGCTTTTACGTCGTCTTTCGTATACGAAAACAAGGAAAGCAATTTTTCCGCTTTTTCATAGCTTTCGGGGTGTACGGCGGTGTTGTCGAGAATATTCTCTCCGCAATCCACCCGTAAAAAGCCTGCGCATTGCGTATACGCTTTTTCGCCAAGCTTAGGCACTTTCAAAAGTTGTTTACGGGAATAAAATTTCCCGTTTGCTTCCCGATAGGCAACGATATTTTTCGCTACAGCAGAATTTAACCCCGCGACGAATTTCAACAAAGAAACGCTCGCCGTGTTTAAATCCACGCCCACGCTGTTTACGCAGTCTTCAAGCACCCCTTCCAACGCGCCGTCTAAACGCTTTTCGTTCATATCGTGTTGATATTGCCCTACGCCGATAGATTTTGGGTCGATTTTAATAAGTTCTGCAAGGGGGTCTTGCAACCGACGGGCAATAGAAACCGCGCTACGGGTCGTCACGTCAAATTCGGGAAATTCTTCCGCGCCCAGCGGACTTGCCGAATATACGGAAGCGCCTGCTTCGTTTACGATCACATAGCCGACCGACCTGCCCGTTTCGGCTTTAATTTCTTTGATAAGTTCTGCGATAAACATTTCGCTTTCTTTGCTCGCCGTTCCGTTCCCGCAAGAAATTACCTGCACGCCGTGTTTTTCAATCATTGCTTTTAACAAACGTTTCGGTTCTTCTACTTTTGCATTTGGCAACGTCACGTGCGCGACCGTGTGATCAAGCACTTTTCCCGTTCCGTCGACCACACAAATTTTACAGCCCGTACGATAACCGGGATCCCAGCCCATCGTGATTTTGTCTTTGACGGGCGGTTGCATTAATAGGGGCTTTAAATTTAATTCGAACATTTTAATCGCCTGTTCGCTTGCTTCTTCAAAAAGTTGCGCGCGCACTTCCCGTTCAACGGAAGGGGCAATCAAGCGTTCATAGCCGTCCTGCGCCGCCGCTTTGACGATTTTCGACGATTCCCCGCCGTCTTTTAAAAAGCCCGCTCCTGCAATACGTTTGGCAAATTCTTCGTCTACTTCAATAGATACCTTTAAAAATTCTTCCTTTTCTCCACGATTTAACGCCAAAATTCTGTGGCTTTTCGCTTCGGGCACGGGCTCGCGGTAGGAGGCGTACATTCCGTACGTTTTCGCTTCGTCTTGTTCTTCTTTGCCTTTTATATAAGTAGAAACTATCTCGCCGTGCTTTAAGAAAAAATTACGCAATTTCTTACGGGTAGTAGCGTCGTCGGAAATAATTTCCGCGATAATATCCTGCGCGCCCGCCAACGCTTCTTGCACGGTTGACACTTCGCCCGAAAGATATTTTTCCGCTTCCTTTTCGGGAGAAAAATTCTTGTTTTGTTGTAAAATCCCGTCGGCAAGCGGTTGTAAACCTTTTGCAATCGCAACGGAAGCACGGGTTTTACGCTTTTGCTTATACGGACGGTAAATATCTTCCACTTCGGTTAAAATCACGGCTTTCTCTAAGGCAATTTTGATTTCTTCCGTCATTTTCCCTTGCGTTTCAATAGCCGTCGAAACTTCTTCTTTCCGCTTTTCCAAATTGCGAAGATAGGTCAATCTATCAAACAGTTCGCGCAAAACTTGATCGTCGCAACTCCCCGTCATTTCTTTACGGTATCTTGCGATAAAAGGAATGGTATTTCCTTCGTCAATCAGCGTAATAATATTCTTCGCGTGCGTTTCCGTAAGCTTAAATTCATTCGTAATCGTCTGTAAAATATTCATAGTTATGTACCCTTTTTATTTATTTTTAACCTTTTTAAATACTCTTTTCGTTCCTTAGATAACCGAAAGCTTTCCCGTGCTTTTTGAATAGCCCTGTCGTGCGTTTTAGTATCTAACATACCGCTTTCTAAAAGCTCTACGCCCAACGGATATGCTTTTATGAGCAATTCTGCAAGCAACCACGCAACCGCCGTAGATACGTAGTATTTTTGAGTATGCGCTCTTTGCATATAGTCTTTAATAATGGAAAAATATTTTTCTTCGGCGTAGTAGACCAACAAGCACACGAACACGTAGCGTTCGCTAAACTCCCCGCCCTGCAAAAAAATTTCTTTTAACTTATCCAAAAATTCGTTTTTATTTTTACGCAAGCATTTTGGGCGAAAACAATCGCAAGTTGACCAATTATCCATTAGCGAAACGGCTTTGTCAACGTACCTTAAAAACACCGAATAGGGTTGCAAAGATAACACCGTGAGTTTTATAAAGGTGATTTCGTAATAATCGTCGGGATAGGAAAACAACTCGTCTATTTCCCCGTCGTAGGCTTTTGCTATCTGACGCATAACGGGCGTTCTAACACCTAAAATCTTTTGTTTCGTAGGAATTAAACGGCGTTGAAAGTCCGCAAATTCCGGTTCGGAATACGCAAGTAATTTTTCTTTTAATTCAGCGTAGGTCATTGAAAGCTTCTCTCCATATTCTTTGGTCAAAACGGGGATTAGCAGGACTTGTGGATGGCATTTTATAATACGGGATTTTGCAAGAAGAATAATACTTTTCAAACAACGTAAAAGAAAGCGTTCCGTTTAAAAGTATCTTTTGGATTTGTGCTTGGCTAAAAATCAAGGATAAGTCGGCAACTTTCGGGTTTTTCACAGACGAATCTGCCGAGCCTTTTATTTCACATTCAACGACCATATCCCAAAGGGCAATTTTGCGCCTAAGCAAAAACTCCTTTTTCCCTTGCGTATCAAGCGGGAGCTCTTCTTGAAAAATCTCCGCAATCGTTTTCCAAAAACGGTTTTGTTTGTGTCCGTAATAAAAGGAAATCTCTCGGCTTTTTACCGACGGAAAACTGCCTAAAATCAACACTTTGCTATTTTTATCAAACACGGGCGGAAAGCCCATTTTTACCTGTTTATTCATTAGGATAAAAGCAATTTCTTCTTCGTGTTTCCGATAAGCGAAACGGCTTTGCCTTCTGCATTAAATAGAAGTTTTAAAACCGCTTGCGCTTGGTCGAGTGTCATGGCGCTGAGTTTGTTAAGTTCTTCGTCGAAATCAAACAGCTTGTCCCGTTGCAACATATATTTTCCGTATA
The DNA here is from genome assembly GCA_904501815.1 of uncultured Clostridia bacterium. Classification (GTDB taxonomy): domain Bacteria; phylum Bacillota; class Clostridia; order Christensenellales; family Borkfalkiaceae; genus Scatosoma. The sequence continues at coordinate 3,250 of CAJGCN010000060.1, read as the reverse complement.
AAATCATTTGCGAAGAAGTGCTTTCGTTGGCAAAAAACATTCCTGCTTTCATTTGCTCTCTGCTACGCAAAAACTCCCCTTCCGTTATTCCCTTTTCTTTTAATTCGTCTACAACGCGATTGATAGCTTCATAGGCTTTTAAGACGTTTTCTGAGTTCACGCCTGCGTAAACGATTAAAGAGCCACATTCTTCAAAAGCGGAAATATACGAATACACCGAATAAGCAAGACCTTGTTTTTCGCGTACTTCTTGGAATAAACGACTGCTCATATTCCCACCCAAAACGACGTTGACCGCTCTTGCCACGTCGGCAAGTTCGTGATCGCGCGAAGGAGCGGAATAGCCGATACCGATATGCATTTGCTCTACTTTTTTTCTCGTCAACAGGCTTTGTCCCTGCAAACAAATTTTTTTCGTGCGTTTTTGAAAGTTTCCTTTCGGAAGATTACCAAAATACTTTTCCACGAGTGAAAGGGCGTCGTCAAACTCCAAATCCCCCGCAAAGGAAAGTACGATATTTTCAGGACAATAGCGCGCCGATAAATACTTTTGAATATCTTGCACGGTAAAGCCTTTTACGTTCGAACACGGTCCTAAGATATTTCTGCCGTAGTTTTTCGAGCCGTAAAACGCACGCGCAAGCTGGTCAAGGCAAAGGTCTTCGGGCGTATCTTCGTTCATAGCGATTTCTTCGCAGACAACCCCTTTTTCCCTTGTCATTTCTTCTTCGGGAAAAACGGAATTTAAAAATAAATCGGACAAAATTTCAAACGTTTCCGCCGTATGGTCGGATGTACATTTTGCATAATAGCAAGTGACGTCTTTACCCGTAAATGCGTTCACTTGCGCGCCGATTCTATCAAAGGCATCGGAAATTTCAAAGGCGTTGCGTTTATGCGTGCCTTTAAACATCATATGCTCGATAAAATGCGAAATTCCGTCTTCTTCATCCGTTTCCACCGCCGAGCCCGTACCGACGATAACGCCCATCGTCACGGATTTTAAACCTTCCATTTTTTTCACTACGAGCCGAAGCCCGTTTTCGTATCTCTTTTCAAATACCATAACTGTTCCTTATAAATTTAAATTTTCCGAAACGCTTACCGCTTTTAAGTTTTGCGAAGCGTAGTATTCCAAAATATCGGGAAGCGCATCTGCCGTTTCTTTCATTGGGTGCATTAAAACGAACTCCCCGCCTTTAATATCTTTCGTCGCCCGTTTATAAATGAGCTTACTATCTTTATCCCGCCAATCGATCGTATCTCTCGACCAAAGAATGGTTTTCATCCCCAGCGTCTCCGCAACGGACAGGGCTACGTTTCCGTAGCTTCCCGAAGGGGGCGCAAATAAGGTTGGCGTGATATCCGTAGCCAAACGGACGAATTCGTTGCAAGTAGAAATTTCTTTTTGATTTTCCTTTTCGCCAAGCTTTTTGTGGTCTTTATGAAAATACCCGTGATTGCCAAGTTCGTGCCCTGCTTTGGCTATTTGTTTTAAACATTCCACGTTATCGTCCGCCCAACAACCGCCGATAAAAAAGGTAGCTTTTGCTTCGTATTTTTCTAACGCAGTTAAAATTCTTTGCACTTCGTCCGTTCCCCAATACACGTTAAACATCAACGACACCGCACCCGTATCCTGCCCAGCGCTACGGTATACGGTAGGCTCAGCGCCATCGGTTGGGATTGTGTTTTCAACGGGCAATAAGCACGCAAAACCTACCGATAAAATCAACGCGCCGAGCGCAAGATTTGTTGCCGTATGAGAAAATCCATTCCTTTTTTTATTCACCGTTCCACCTCAAAATAAGTATATATTATCCTATTTTTTAGCGTTGCGGTTTATGCCTTTATTTAATTTTTACAATGGTCACGCCCGTTTCCCCTTCGCCGTATTTTCCATAACGGAATTCTAAAACGTTTCTATGAGTGCGTAAAAATTCTCGTATGCCTTCTCTTAACTTCCCCGTTCCTACGCCGTGCACGATTCGAACTTCTTCTAAGTTAGAAACGACCGCCGCGTCGATAAAGGCTTCCACTTCAGGCAAAGCGTCTAGCACAGTCATACCGATTACGTTGATTTCAAGGGCGGGCGCGCGGGGCGTTGCAAGAGATTTACTCACGGAAACCGTTTCTTTTTTCAACGGTTTTTTCTGCCATTTAGAAAGCTTTTGCTTTTCTTCTAAGCGTTTACTTTCAGCAATGGATAAATCGGAAATTTTACTGCGTATACGCATATTTCCGCACAAAATTTCCGCTTCCCCTTTTTGTAAACGCACGCTTTGCACCGTACCTTCTTGATTGATATTTTTCACGAATACTTTATCCCCGACTTTTAAGCGTTCAGGTTTCACGGGCAAATATTGCGATTCGTTAAGTTCTTCTTTTTCGGTATCGTACGCCAAATCCCCGATTTTATTTTTGAGCGTTCTGGCTTTAATTAAATCAGCTTCCGAAAGAGTTTGCTTTTCAAAGACCTTTTCGATTTCGTTTAAAAATTCTTCCGCTTCCGCCGTGCGGTCGTGGATAATTCTGCGCGCTTCCGCTTTTGCCGAAGAAAAGAGCTTTTCTTTTTCCTTTTTCAAGCGCTCCCGTTCTAAGTCTACTTCGCGGATTTTTTCTTGCCATTCCGCTTTCATTCGCTCGGTTTCTAAAAGCTGTCGTTCCGCTTCCACTCGGCTTTCTTCTGCGCTACGCACGATATTTTCAAACTTTTGCGCATCTTCCGAAAGATTGAAAAGCGCATCTTGCAAAATACTTTCTTTTAAGCCTAATCTACGGGAAATCGCCAACGCGTTGCTTGAACCTGGTACGCCGATTTTTATAATATATAACGGTTGTAAGGTATTCGAATCAAATTCCATACAGGCGTTTTCAATGCCGTCTTTTGAAAATGCAAACTCTTTAAGGGCGGTATAATGGGTCGTGACGACGCCCGTACAGCCTTTCTCCAACAAATACGAAAGAATAGCTTTTGCCAGCGCTTGCCCTTCGTCGGGGTCTGTTCCGCCCCCTAACTCGTCGATAAGAACGAGCGAGCGTTCGTTTGCGCTCTCGACGATAGAAATAATATTCGTAATATGCGAAGAAAAGGTAGACAAACTCTCTTCTATGCTTTGCAAATCGCCTACGTCGCAATAAATTTCTTTAAAGACGGAAACGGTTGCTTTTCGGGCGGGAATAAATAATCCGCAAGCCGCCATTAAACAAAATAGCCCGACCATTTTCAACGTAACGGTTTTACCGCCCG
>CAJGCN010000059.1 GCA_904501815.1 uncultured Clostridia bacterium | reverse complement strand
TTCCGCCAAAGCGCCGTGGCCGATTTCACGACGGCCGGGGCTTCTCAAAGGCTTCGCTTCACCCGTGGAATACCCAGGGAAGTTGTATTGATGCATATATCTCTTTTCTTCTTCCTCGTCAAGACCTTCCATTCTTTGCGCTTCGCCGAGCATACCGAGCGTACAGGTCGTGAGCGCTTGCGTTTGACCTCTCGTGAATACCGCAGAGCCGTGTACTCTCGGAAGAATACCGTGTTCGCACCAGATAGGACGGACTTCTTTTAAGGTTCTGCCGTCGGGACGGATACCCTTATCGAAAATCTTCGCGCGGACGATACCCTTTACGATATAATAAATGGAATCCTTAACTTCGCGCATTTGTTCGGGGTAAATTTCCGCAAAGTGCGCGATAATTTCTTCTTCCGCCGCCGCTTGACGAGCTTCGCGTTCTTGACGGTCGAACGTATCGAGCGCGGCTACGAGTTTATCGTAAGCGTATTCTTTTACCGCCGCATCAAGCTCTTCGGGGATATGGTAAAGTTCCATTTCCTTTTTGGGCTTGCCTGCAACTTTTGCAATTTCTTCTACGAACGCGCAAACTTTCTTGATTTCTTCGTGGCCGTACATAATCGCGCCGACCATTTCCGCATCCGTCACTTCTTTTGCGCCCGCTTCGATCATAAGGATAGCGTCTTTCGTGCCTGCCAAAGAAAGGTGAATGGTGCTCTTTTCCTTTTCTGCAACGGTGGGGTTGATGATATATTTCCCGTCGATACAGCCGACGATAACCGAACCCGTAGGCCCTGCCCAAGGAATATCCGAAATGGAAAGGGCAACGGACGAACCGATCATAGCGATAGGTTCCGGCGCGATATCAGGGTCAACTGAAAGCGCGGTTGCAACCACCACTACGTCGTTAAAAATCCCCTTCGGGAATAACGGACGGATAGGACGGTCGATTAAACGGCTGACGAGAATGGCTTTGTCCGAAGCTCTGCCTTCTCTCTTTTTGAACCCGCCGGGAATTTTACCGACGGCAAACATTTTTTCTTCGTAGTCTACCGAAAGGGGGAAGAAATCCATTCCTTCTCTCGCTTTCTCACTCATACAAACGGTGACGCTCACCGCCGTATCTCCGCAACGGACTAAACACGCGCCGTTGGCTTGTTCTGCGTACTTACCGATTTCAACGGTGAGTTCTCTCCCCGCATAATCCATTTTAAATACTTTTGCGTTTTCTAAATTTGGCATTTTGTTTGTTCTCCTTTTGTCTATTCTTTTTTGTTCTTGTTCCCTACCGTCGCCTAACGGAAGAGAGTATTTATCGGAAAAGCTCTCTTTTAGGCTATGCCACGCCCTTAAAAAAGCTTGTCCGACACAAAAAAGAGCGAGTAGAAACCACCCGCCCTTTTATGCTTGCTTTACTTACGAAGTCCTAAAGCTTCGATAATCGCTCTGTATCTCATAATGTCTTTTTCTTTGAGATAGTCCAAAAGACCACGACGCTTACCGACCATCTTCAAAAGACCGCGACGGGAGTGGTTGTCCTGCTTGTGTTCTTTCAAGTGTTCGTTAAGGTGATTGATTCTAGCCGTCAAGAGTGCGATTTGCACTTCGGGAGAGCCCGTGTCGCCTTCGTGGGTTGCAAATTTTGCGATAATTTCGTTCTTTTCCATTTCTTTTATCCTCCTATGGAATTTTTATCCCGTACTGCAAAGTCGCGCGTGGAGAATCGACGTGCCTTACAGCCGTTATTACTATTCTATCATATTACGCTTCGATTGTAAAGAAAAATTAAGCCGTTTATTCAAAAAATTTCCGTTTCTTTTCAATTATTTCGTCGATTTTTTCGATATACGTCTTTAAATCTTTCGGGGAAGCAAATCTTTCTATGCGATTAAGCGAATTATACACCCGCTTAGAAACCGCGTTCGACCCAACCGCAAAGTTAGAAGCCGTTTCTTCCATCACGTCGATATTATACACGCAAGCTTTGCCTTTTTTCGTCCAGCCGACGTTTTCGTTGTTGCCGACTTGGTATTTTTGACGGTACATATAATAAGGAAGATAGCCTGCGATAGATAAAAGCTCGCGCGAACAGGCGACCATATCCGAAACTAAGCCGTTTTCCAAAAAGCAAGTTTCTTCTTTGAGCTTTGCGCCCGATTTTAAGCAAAGACAATGCACCGTGATATTGTCTGCGCCGAGCGCGCAAGCTTGCTCTATTCCTTTTTGGAAACTTTCGACAGTTTCCCCTTCTAAGCCTGCAATTAAATCGATATTCACCGAAAAGCCGTATTTCTCGCTCATTTCGTAGGCGTGATAAAAGTCTTTAACCGTGTGTTTTCTGCCGATTGCGCGGAGCGTTTCGTCGGAAAAGGTTTGGGGATTGATACAAATGCGATTTACGCCGTACGTTTTGAGAAGCTGAAGTTTCTCTTCGGAAAACACGTCCGGTCTGCCTGCTTCGACGGTATATTCCTTTTCGGCGGGGTTTAACGGGATAAGCGCTTTTAAAACCCGTTCAAGTTCGGGTGTATCGAGCGCAAACGGCGTACCCCCACCGATATACGTGCTTCTGATCCTTTTGATTTGATCTTTACTTGCGGAAATTTCCTTTTCTAAGCAGGTTAAATAGTCGGGAAGAAAGTGGCGGGTTTTGTCAATGGGCGCGGTGATAAACGAGCAATAAGCGCACTTGGTCGGGCAAAAGGGCAAGGAAACGAAATACGCCGTGTTCTCGTCCTTTTTTTCGTAAATTCCCGCTTGCGTTCGTAAAATTTTTTCCACGAGCGCAACGTTGTCTGCACGCACCTGCATTTGCTCGAACAAGGCGTGAAAATCCCTGCCTTCTTCCTGTTCCATATAGGCGAGTTTGGTCGGCCGAATTCCCGTCAGCGCGCCCCAAGGGGTGCTTTCTCCGTATTTTTTGCTTAAAATTTGATAGAGCGCGAGCTTTGCAAATCTACGCTCCAAGCGTTTGAAATGAAGCTCGTCTTGGACGAACGCTTGATTAGAAAAAGAAAAGGGTTCGCCGTCGATAATAAAGTCGTTTTCAAATACGCCGTTTTCGTAGCGGAAAGCGTGTTCAACGGACTGCGGACGCGACTTGAACAGCCGCGCCACGTCTAAAAGTTCGTTTTCTAAAAAGGGACAATCCGTCGTGAACATAGTTTTCCTTATAAATCCTGTAAAAAAGGATTATAGCGTTTTTCTTTTTCTATCGTAGTGTCGTCGCCATGCCCCGCGTAAACGGGTAAGCTTTCGTCAAGAGTAGTCAAAAAGCGAAGGCTTTCACGAAGTTCCCCGATATCCCCGCTCGGAAAATCCGTTCTGCCGATACTGTTTTCAAAGAGCGTGTCGCCCGTAAACAACGCCCGTTCCCCTGAGTCGGGGTCGGTGATGAGATAGCACGCGCTACCTTTCGTGTGCCCTGCCGTTAAAAAGATTTGCACCTTAAATCCGCAAAGCTCCCGTTCTTCGCCGTTTACGAACTTTTCGTCCACCGTATATTCGGGATCGGGCGCGCGAAAAAGGGAACTGAGAACGGCGGGCGTGCCAACGAGCGAAGCTTCTTGTTTGCTTAAACAAACCTTTGCGCCCATATCTTGCACGGCGGGCACGCCGACCGTGTGGTCGAAGTGGCAATGCGTTAAAAGCACGTAGGCAGGTGTGAGTTCACGCTCTATAAGCGCGGATTTTACCTGACTGCCAGACGGGTCGATTACGAGCGCGGTTTTGCCGTCTTTCGTTAAAATATAGCTGTTTGCGCCAAACCCGCGCGGGAAGACTTTTTGAATTTGCATACTTGCTCCGTTAAGAAAGCGCGGTGATACGGTGCACGTCGTAGATGCGCTTATCGATTTTGAGTTTTTTCACGAGCATATCTACTTCGGAAACGTCGGTTAAGGCAATCGAAGCTTCTAAAACAGCGTCTTGGTTTTTGTCAATTCGACCGCTGACCGCCGTAATAGAAAGTTTAAGCTCAGACACAACCGAAGAAAGCACGGAAAGCGCCGCGCCTTGATCGGTGGCGCGAATGGAAATGTTTGCGTTGAAGCGTTGGCGCGCCCCTGCTTCTATTTGCCAAGAAGCGGGCAAAATGCGTTCTTTATCTACGCTTTTTACGTTTTTACAGTCCGCACGGTGAACGACTACCCCCCGACCGCGCGTGGTAAAGCCTACGATTTCGTCGCCCGGAACGGGAGAGCAACAGCCCGCAAAGCGGACGAGTAAACCCGCTTGTCCGTTGATTAACACGCCGCCCGTGTTTCTGCCCGCGCCGACCCGTACTTCAACGGCTTTGGGCATTTCTTTTTTATAATAGTCAATGAGTTTGAAAAGAATTTGTCCAACGGAAATCGATCCGTAGCCGACGGCGGCGTACATTTCTTCAACCGCGCCGAACGAGAAGCGTTCGGCAAGGCGTTTGAAGCTCTCGTCCGTTAAAAGGGTGGACATGGTATACCCTTTTTTCTTCGCTTCGTCGTCTAATTTGAGCTGTCCGATACGGATATTTTCGTCTTTGAGTTCGTTTTTATAGAACTGTTTAATCTTGGCTTTTGCGCTCGAAGATTTGATGAATTTCAGCCAGTCTCTCGACGGGCCTTTGGAGTTGGGCGAAGTGATAATTTCTACCACGTCCCCCGTTTGCAAAGTGGCGGTGAGCGGAACCATTTTCGAATTTACCCGCGCGCCCGTGCAACGGTTGCCCACTTCCGAGTGGATAGCGTAGGCAAAGTCGATAGGCGTAGCTTCGGGGGGCAGAGAAATCACCTTACCGCGTGGCGTGAACACCAAAAGCTCGTGGCTGTACAGCTCCGTTTTTAACGCGTCGATAAACTCGGTGGAGTCTTTCACCGTGCCTTGCCATTCCATAACTTCCCTAAGCCAAGCAAGGCGGTTTTCAAAGTTGGTGTTCGCTTCTTCCGTTTTGCCTTCTTTATATTTCCAGTGCGCCGCGATACCGAATTCTGCAACGCGGTGCATTTCTTCGGTACGGATTTGAATTTCAAAGGGCTGACCGAATTCGGTCATAACCGTCGTGTGCAGGGATTGGTATTTGTTGGGCTTGGGCGTGGCGATATAGTCTTTAATTCTGCCCGGTATGGGTTTCCACTATTCGTGAATTCTGCCTAAGACGGTATAACATTCTTTCATATCGTCTACGATTACGCGCACCGCCGTTAAGTCGTAGATTTGGTCAAGGGATTTATCCTTGTTTTTCATTTTTTTATAGATAGAGAAGAAGTGCTTGGGTCTGCCGAATACTTCCCCTTTCACGCCGTCCCGCTCCATCAGTTCTTTAATTTCCAAAACGATTTTTTGCACGAATTCCTTGCGCTCAGAAAGGCGTTCGCGAATGTTTACGGATAAAAATTCGTAAGCTTCGGGGTCGACGTATTTCAAGCAAAGGTCTTCAAGTTCGCATTTGATTTGCGAAATACCTAATCGGCCGGCAAGGGGGGCGAAAATATCCAGCGTTTCGTGCGATAAGCGCTGTTGGCGTTCGTGGGATAAAAAGTCGAGCGAACGCATATTGTGCAACCGGTCGGCAAGCTTGATGATAATCACGCGGATATCCTTTGCCATTGCAACGAACATTTTACGGAAATTTTCCGCGTCTTCCGCTTCTTTGGATTTGAAAACGATTTTTTCAAGCTTCGTCACGCCACCGACGAGCGCTAACACTTCTTCCCCAAATTCACGGCGGATATCTTCTTCCGTTGCTTGCGTATCTTCAATGACGTCGTGCAAAAGAGCGGCGGAAACGGTTGCCGGATCAAGCCCTAAATCAATAAGGACTTCTGCAACGGCACACGGATGAATAAAATACGGCTCGCCAGAAGCGCGCTTTTGGTTCTCGTGCGCTTTTTCTGCAAACGCATAAGCTTTGAGTATTTTTTCTCTGTCTTCGCCTGCATAGACTTGTTGAATTTTGTCAAGAGTCGTTCCCATTTACTACTCCTTTATCCTTCCTGTATATCGCAAATTCTGCGATAAATCGTAGAGCCCGTAAGCTCTGCTTTCACACCGCGATAGACGGTGAATTTCCCTTCGTCGAACGCTACGAGCCCAAGCTCCTCAAACACGTTGACGGCGAAAATAAACTCCCGTAAATCAAAGCCGAGTCCGTCGCAGGAAAAGGCAAGCTCTTCCGCCGTCGTTCCCGAAAGAGAGTTGACTTCCTTTCTGAGCGCAGAAAAGATTTCCAGCAACGATTCCCTGCCCGTATCCAACCTTTCGAACATTTTATATCCGCAAATATCACGGTTTACGTAGACGGTTTTTCCGCTCAAAGACGGAAGATGAAAATCAGACGGGGTGTCTAAAAACAAAACGTCGCGGAAGCCCGATAAATCGGCGTCGGGCGCGGGCGAAACGATAAGTTCGTTCGCAACGTTTCTCGAAGACGGGTAGAATAAATCACAGCCCATTCCGTCAAGTTCTTCGTAAAAGCGCAAAGTTCTTCTATCTGATGCAATCATGCAAAGCCCGTAGGCACATTCTTTGCGTTTTTGTTTTATTAAAGCTTTCATTTCCGCTGTGGAAAGTTCGATAATATTCATTTCCTGCGCAGGCGCGTAGAAACGCGCGACGGCGTTAGAGAAAATACTTTCGCTGACTAATCTGCCCGTCCTGCCGTCGTAGAGTAAATCGCGGATAAAACCTTTGACGTATTCCCTGCCTTTAAAGGTGGAAACGTTGATTTCGAAAAGAATTTCCTTTTCAACGTCGCTTTCGATAATTTTCAAATGTTTTAAGCCCGAAAAATACATCAAGTCGATAAAATTGCTTTTCACCGTTAAGTGCGGAGAAGCGTATTTGACGGGGCGGGCGCGACAAGCACCTGCTTTGATAGAAAAGAGCGGACGGCGGTGTCCTACGCCGTAAGGCTCCATTTGCATCAGCTCGTGCGCAAATTTTTCAGAGAACGGCGAACGGATTTCTTCGCTGATTAAAATTCTCTGCTCGAAGTCTTCCGACGTGTAATTTTCTTCAATCGTTTTATTTAAAGCTCGTTCAAGTTCGTCGAACTTATCGGCGCGAAGGTTTATCCCCGCAGCTTGCGCGTGTCCGCCAAACTCTTCGATATGCTCGCTACAAGCTTTGAGCGCGGTGAAAATATTCACGTTTTCTATACTTCTCGCGCTACCTTTGAGCATATCTCCGTGATGCACGAACAGTAAAGTAGGACGGTTGTATTCTTCGGCAATCCGCGCCGCTACAATCCCGATAAAGCCTGCGTTCCAGCTTTCGTCGGAAAGCATAATCACGTAGCCGTACGCGCCTTTTTGTTTGAGTTTTTCTTTTGCCGATTGATACAGCTCGTCGCAATATTTTTGGCGTTCGGTGTTGTATAAACAAAGCTTAGTGGCAAGCTCGTAGATTTCCGTTCCGTCTTGGCTGACGAATAAGCGGAACGCCGATTGCGCATCCCCCATTCTGCCCGCCGCATTGACGCGGGGCGCGATCGTGAACGCAAGCGTTTGCGCCGTCACGCCGTCGTAGGTTTTGCCGAGTAAGCTTGCAAAGCAAGGACGGGGTTTGCGGTTGAAAAGCTTTAACCCTTCCGTGACGATATCACGGTTTTCCCCGAGCAACGGAACGCTGTCTGCTACCGTTGCAAGAGCGGCAAAATCTAAATATTGATAGGCTTTTTCCCCGATTAACGCGCAAGCGAGCTTAAACGCTACGCCCGCTCCGCAAAGGTTATCGTAGGGATAATCGTCTTGCAGTTTAGGATTGATGATTACGCAATCAGGCAACCGTTCGGGCAATTCGTGGTGATCGGTGATAATCACGTCCGTGCCCAGCTCGTAGATATATTGCGCTTCGTCGGCGCAGGAAATCCCGCAGTCTACCGTGATAAACAGTTCGGGATTGCAGTCTTCGAAAATTCTGTCGATTACTTCTTCGGAAAGTCCGTAGCCGTCTGAGCGTTCGGGAACGTAGATATGCGCGTCGACACCGAATTCTTTTAACGCGTAGTACATAATCGCGGAAGCGCAAACGCCGTCCGCGTCGTAATCGCCGAACACGGCGACCGTTTTGCCCTGTTCGCGGGCTTCTTCGATCATTTCGACGGCTTCTTTCATTCCTTTCATTAAAAAGGGAG
>CAJGCN010000058.1 GCA_904501815.1 uncultured Clostridia bacterium | reverse complement strand
TGTGGAAATCGCGTTTTTAGATTGTCGCAGTCGCTTACGCTCCTTCACAATGACATACGATTGTCATTGCGAGCGTAGCCGTTAGGCGTAGCGTGGCAATCTCTTTTCAGATTGTCGCAGTCGCTTGCACTCCTTCACAATGACATACGATTGTCATTGCGAGCGTAGCCGTTAGGCGTAGCGTGGCAATCTCGCGGAAAAGGCAGGGTAATTTCACCAGAAAAAAACAGGCAGGATAAACCCTACCCGTTTGCTTACTGAACATATCCTATACAATTTTTAATAATTTGAACCAGCTCGTCGACTTCTGTTTCACAATCCAAGTCTATCCATTTATTGATAATACCCACGACGCCTTGCGTGAAATATTCGAGCATATATATTTTTTGCGGTTCTTCTTTTACAAACTGTGAAATCGCAGGATAAAAAATCCTGTCGTACATTTTTTGATACGCCTTTTTATTTTGAAACAACTGCGGTTTTTGGTGCGCCAACTTTAAAAGTCGTTTATTTTCTTTGCAAAAATTTAAATACGGAATTAGATATTCTTCGGTAAGTAAAAACGCGTCGTCTTTCGTCTTGATTTCAAAAGGCGTTTTGACTGCAAACGAATTAAGAAATTTTTTATCGGCATTTTCAATACACTCTTCTAATAATTCGTAAATATTATCGTAATGCAAATAAAAAGTAGAGCGGTTTACTCCCGCTTTTTTCGTAATTTCCGTAATGGTAATAAACTCTAAGTCCTTTTTTTCAAGCAACGATAAAAGCGCTTGGTCCATTAGCTGAGCCGTATAAAAATATTTACTATCATTCTTTTTCATTTCGTATATCCTTTAATTTGGAATTTGCTTGGCGTATCATAAAAACAGAAGTAGCAACGATAAAAACGGAAACCGCTATGCTTAAAAGCGGCAAAATAATACTCCGAAGCTTTTCGGTATTCTCGCCAAACGTCGCAAGCATAGTGTTCGTGAGCGTTAATATAGAAACGCTTGCGGAAATCAAACTAATAAATTTCACGCAAGAATATACCGTTTCCTTTCTCTTAACGTATTTTACGCTACCGATAATCGCAAGGGTTAGCGTAGAAAAGGTATACGTAGCAAGCGTGATAACGGTAATTTCGTGATGCTTTACGGAATAATTTCTAAAAACCAAAAGAAAAATCAAGGTGGACACCGCTAAGTTGATTAACAGCAAAAAGCACCCGCAGACACGCATTGTTTTCAATTTAGAGCGGAGTTTCTTTTCAGGTTTTATTTGCATAAACAAAACCCCGCGCGCGATAGAAAGCAACGCGTAATAAATTGACATTACAAAAAACCATTTTTCGTCTTGTAATTGACTGACGGCGAATAAAAAAACGGAGTACGCAAGATTAAAGGAAAGCGATAAGCATAAGAGTAGCTTTATTCGAAAATGCGTATCGCTTTTTATCCGTTTCACAATAGCAAAATTCATCTTTTCGCCGTTTATTCTTCGTTTGCAATTTCGTTAGCGAGCTTGATGATATCCGAAGCGTATTTTGCCTTTGATTTCGCTAAAATTTTCTTATATAAAGGATAATTCACGCTTGCGCCTAAAATCCCTACGCAACCGATAACAATCCCTAACCCTATTGTTAAAGGCGTACCTGCCCCTATCTTTCCCATCGCTAAGCACATTCCCACACCCAAAACAAGGCTGGAAATAATACCAAATACATACGTGAAAATACTTGCGGGATTTTTCGCTTTTGCATCTAATTTTCTCAAAGCTTTGACCTTTGACGTTTGTTTCGGCGCGTACTCGTTTGCGATTTGTTCTGCATAAATTTTATCAGTATTCATTACATTTCTCCTTAAATTTTTAATCTTTCTTGTGCTCGAGCAAAAATATTATAACACAAAAAAAGAACAAAGGCTACAACAAAAAACATTAAAAACGTCTATTTGCAAAAAAAGACGGTGCTTTTAAATTCTCACACCGCCTTGAACGCATTTCAACGAACGCTTTTGAATTTCACCTTTACTTCCACCGATACTCGGCTCAACAGGTCTTTTTTGTATTCGTTGAAATATTTATTATGATATTTTTTCAAAGTATCCGTTAAACCGAGTACGTCGCAATTCGCTTCGTTTGCCGTTAAAACGGTTTCTTTTATTTGCTTTTCGAGCTTGTCCGCAGCCGTCTGCAAAACCTTTTTCGGAACAGCTCCCGCATCCCGGACTTGATTAGCGTTTTTCGCTTTGGAAAAATCAGAAATCCCCGCCGTCATCACCACTTCGATTTTCACTTTCGCCGTGCCGTTTTTACTCATTTTCAGTTTAATTTTCGGGTCGTTATGCTTAATAGTGAGCGTATACGACTGCTCGTCCGTTGAAAAAGTATACGGCGCAAGCTTGAAATCCGTTTTTACCGCGCCGAACGCAAACGTTTGCGCTTTATCCAGCTCGCCCACCCGTTTCCCGTTTTTAAAAAGCGCTGTGTTAGACACGACGAAAACCTTTTCACTCCCCGACGTTAAGCCTTGTCCACCCTGCCCTTGTCCGCCCGAACTGCCCGAACCGCCCGAAGCCGTGCCTGAGCTACCCGAATCCCCTGAACTCCCCGAAGGGTTTTTCGGTTCGCCCGTTTCCCCGCCGACTTCTTCTTGGGGCGTTTGGATTTTCACGACGGGCAAATACCCACTCTTGGAATCCCCTGCGCTCGTTGCGGAAAATTCCCGTAAAGTATTCGGCATCACCGCGCCCACCCGTTCGGCGTGCGCAGAAAGTAAGGTTTGTACGGCAATCGAGCTAACTCCGTTCGTCGGCGTTTGCACGTTCAAAAAATCCTTCGCGACCCCGTCGCAGACGGCAAGTAAGCAATCGTCGGAAACGTATTCGTCGCGCAAGAAAAAGTCAAGCGCGTCGAATAAGTTTTGTTCCGCCGCTTTTTCTCCGAACAAAATCAAACGGCAAAATACGAGTTTGGGATACCAACCCGTTTTGTCGTTAATTTCTTCAAAAGCTTGCGCAACCGTCTTCCCCCGACTCACCATTTGCGTGGTTTTGCTCGCGCCTTGCTGTTTTTCTTCGGGAATAGCGATTTGCGAAGTAATGATAAAGGTATCGTCTTCTCTGTCAATCCCCACCGCCATTACGATTGCCGTTTTTTCCACGTCTACAAGCCCGAAATCGTTAGAAATAAACAGGAAAAACAATACGGCAGTTAAGAGTAAATAATAGCGAACGGTATTGCGGTTATGCATACTTTTTCTCCTTCTTTTTGGCTTTTAGCATACCCCTGCCCCCGTCTTTTTCCTTTTTGCGTTTTTTTAACAGCAAGAAAAGGGAAAGAACGGGAAGCAACACCGAAAACACCCAAAACACGGGGTAAGCGTTTTCGAAAATTTTATAAAGCGCGTTATAGCGTTGATTAAAATACAGCACGAATACCAGCAACGCAACGTTTAAAATCGCCGACGGCAACACCCGTTTGTCGGTGTCTATCCCCGCCGAAAAGAACTCTACCGTGTATAAAATCGGCAAGCACCCGTAGAAAAATAAAATCACCGTGAGAAAATACGAGAACAACAGGTCTAACCGCCCCACCGTGCTAAGCGCGGGGAAATACTGCGCCACTTTAATAAACGCATAATGCTCGCGGGGGGCAAGCGACGTAAAAATCCCCAAGAACACCACGAGAAAGAAAAGCACGAACGCCGCGCCCGCCCAATAGGAAAGCACGATTTTTTTGCCGTCCCCTTTTTTGTAGCGGTATCCGCAAAACAACGGCAAAAACAAAGCGACGTCTGAAAAATGCGGAGCGGTGGACAAAAAGCCTTTGAACGTACCTTTTATCGGTTCACCGAAAATCGGAAGCACCGCCGAAAAATCCGTTTGCCCCACGCTCATTGCCATTAACGCAATAAACGGAAACAGGAACAAAAATAAACTTAAATCTGCGCTTCGCGCCAACGCCTTAATTCCTTTCACGCAAAAATACGCGCTTAAAATGAAAAAGGGCGCAAAAGTGAACCCCGTAGGCGCAGTATCGTAAAAGGCGGCGTAGACGAATTTTTCCAAATCAAGCAAAGGAAGTAGAGCCGAGAACAAAAAATACGCGGCGTAGACGAAACAAAAAATACGCGCCGTCCATTCCCCGAACCGATCGGCAATCGCCTGCAAATACGGCTTATCTAATCTCGATAACACGAACAACAGCGTCACGAGCGCAAGCGTTTGCAAAATATATTGCAATAACGCAGGCACGAGCAAATCCCCCGCCGCGTAGCGCGCAAGCAAAGACGGAGCTTCTAACAGCTTGGAAACGGGCAAGAAAAACGCGCCGAAAAAGCAAAGCTGACGGCAATTTACTTGCGGTTTGGGCGCAGGAGCGCCCTTTCGGAAAGTGAGTTCGGCGTTTTTATCAGTTGCGCCGTGCTGAAAGGTGGCGCGAAGGGCGTTCATCACGAGTTGTTCTCCTTTTTCTTATTCTCTTGAAAACGCATACGCGTTCTGTTCTTCGAGCCGAACACACGCGGGCGTTCGGACAGGTTTTGCATATTGTATTTTACGATAGAATCCCGCAAATCTCGGGGAGTAAACGGACAAAAAGGCGCAAGCAGGGGGGCGTGAAAGGCGTCCGTCGCTAACAAATAGTAAAGCACGAACGCAAGCGCAAGTATCAGCCCGAACGGTCCTATGCTTCCTGCCACGATTAGAAATATCCACCGCAAAATACTGCCCGTTTCCACGAAATTCGGAACGGTGTATAAGCAAATTCCCGAAAACGCCACGACGATAATCGTCGGCGTTGACAAAAATCCTGCGTTCACCGCCGTTTCGCCAAGCACGAGCGCGCCGACGACGGATAAAGACATTCCCACGTATTTAGGCATTCGTATACTCGCTTCCTTTAAAATTTCAAGCAAAAGCAACACGACGAGCATTTCCAAACTGGGGGACAGGGGGAGTTCTTTCACCCCTGACATAATCGTAAGCATAAGCCCAAGCGGAGCAAGTTGCATTTTAAAAAGTTGCGCGGATACGTAAAAGGCAGGCAATAAAATGGCAACGACGAGCGCGATAAAGCGAATAGCGCGGAAAATCGTAGCCATAAACGGGGACACGAAATAATCTTCGCTACTTTGGAAATCTTCGGTCAACACGAAAGGAACGGTAAGCGCAATCGGTGAGCCGTCCACTAAAATTCCCACCCTGCCTTCCGCAAGTTTCCCTGCGAAAATATCCGGTTTTTCCGTCGTGCCGACTTGTTTAAACACCGAATGTTTATGGGGGGCAATCATTGCCGCGATATACGAAGAATCCAAAATGCAGTCCACGTCGATTTGACTGAGCTTTTCCGAAACACTCTTTTTCACTTCTTCGTTCACAATCCCGTCTAAATAACAAAGGGATACCGCCGAATCGGTACGCCGTCCGATTTTTACCGTTTCAAAACGTAAGTCGGGGGTTTTTAAGCGTTTTCGAACGAGAGTCATATTCACTTTTATATCTTCGATAAACCCTTCGCGCGGTCCTTTCGTCGCTATGTCCGTCGGCGGTTCAATCACCGACCTAACGGGCAAAAATTTTGCCCCGACGACTAAAATTACGGACACGCCGTCCACGAGCAAAGCGATATTCCCGTCTAACACTTCTTTGACGGCATCAGGGAATTTCCGTTTTTCTTTGAGTTCGGGAAATAAAGTTGCGCGACGGATAATTTCAAGCTTATTCTCAACCCTGCCCCCGTCGTTTTCTTGTTTTTCGGGTAAATTCTGCAATTCTTTTCCTAAATCTAAGCGAGAGAGCGGGCGGGCAACTAAATCCCCTAAAAGCTGTTTGTTTACCATTCCGTCAGCGTAAACGAGCGCGCACGCCGTTCCGTCTTGCGTTTGAAAGACGTAGTGCAAAATATCTTCCGACGGGAGCAACCGTTTCAGCTCGGATAAATTTTTATTTAATGACAAAGATAAAGCATTCACGGAAAAAGTATGCGAAAGCCGATAAAAAACTATGCGTTTTCTCGTTTAGAAAGGGAAAAATATCATTGACAAACGCACGGAAAATTGCTATACTAATAAAAAAGAAAAAGGAGCGGTAAAAAATGGAAGAGCTTACGCTTAACGAATACGAAGTTGCGGAAGATATGCTAATCGACGGTTTAAAAATCGTGCAAGACACCCGCTTATACCGCTTCACTTCCGATTCCGTGCTATTATCCCGTTTCGCCACTCCGAAAAAAAACGACGTAATTGCAGATTTTTGCGCAGGAAGCGGAGTTGTCGGGTTTCACTTTTTCGCTTTGCATAAAAACCTTTTATCGCAAACGCCGTTCACCTTATTCGAATTGCAATCCCCCCTGTTATCCCTTGCCAAAAAAACCGCGCTATTAAACGGCTTTACGAATTTTAGCTTTGAAAATTGCGCTTTGCAAAACCTTCCGAAAGAATACAACGAACGCTTTTCTTTAATTTTATGCAATCCCCCCTACGAACAGGGCGGGTTAGAAAACGATTGCTACGAAAAAGCGATTTGCCGAAAAGAATTAACCCTTACTTTAAACGAACTCGCAAAAGCCCTTTCCCGCGCTTTAAAATTCGGTGGCAGAGTGAATATGGTGCACCGCGCCGACCGCTTAGCCGAACTGTGCTACACGCTCAAAAAATACAATTTGGAAGTCAAAAAACTGCAATTCGTTGCGGGAACGCCCACCGCAATCCCCTATCTCGTGCTTATAGAAGCCGTCAAAGGGGGTAAACCTACGACGAAACTTTTACCCACTATCGTCAATTAACCTACTCAAAAAAACGTTAAATGTTTCCCGTGAAACAAAGGAGAGAAAAAATGGTCAGTTTCGTAGCAACGCCTATCGGAAACTTAAAAGACATCACCCTGCGCGCCCTTTCCACGCTCCAAGAAGCAGACGTTATCTTTTGTGAAGACACTCGGCACACGCTCAAACTTTTAAACGCTTACGAAATCAAAAAGCCGTTGTTTTCCTGTCATAAATTCAACGAAAAAGAAGCGGCGAATAAAATTTTAGAATTTTCACGCGAAGGCAAAAACGTAGCCGTCGTTTCCGATGCAGGCACGCCCGTCGTTTCCGATCCTGGAAATACGGTATGCCGTATATTAAAAGATGCAGGCGAGCCGTACACCTTAGTTCCCGGTGCAAGCGCGTTCGTCGCCGCGCTCGTCTTATCCGCTTTACCCGCCGATAAATTCGCGTTTATAGGCTTTTTACCCGATAAGCAAACCGAAAAAAAAGCCCTTTTGGAAAAATATAAAGAGCTTGATTTGACGTTATTGTTCCACTCTGCCCCCCAAGACGTACAAAAAGACGTAAAAGCAATGTACGAAGTGTTCGGGGAGCGTAGCGCGGTAGCCGTTCGCGAGATTACCAAACTTCACGAAGAGAGTATTCCTTTTCTTCTTTCCGAAGGCTTTCCCAGCGAACCGCGCGGAGAGTTCGTGCTCGTCGTTGAAGGGGCGAAAGAAAAAGAAAATCCCTTGAACGCTTTATCCGAACGGGAACACATTAAAAAGTATATCGACGAAGGCTACGACAAAAAAGAAGCTTTGAAAAAAGCCGCCAAAGATCGCGGGGTGTCTAAGTCGGTTTTATACCCCTTCGCGCTCGATTTATAAATAAAATCCCCCTACACGGGGGTAAAGAAGGAATATTTTTTCCCTTTCGCACATCTTAATAATAAGGAGAAAATTATGGATTTAAGAACGTATATTATTTTTCTTTTAATACTCGGCGTTTGCGCCGTCTTTGCAGGGTATGCAAGCCGTAAAGTACACACGACCTACGAAGCGTTTGGCGCAGTCGAAAACCGCTCCCGTTTAACGGGCTACGACACGGCGGTACGGCTTTTGAGAAGAAACGGCGTGCGCGACGTTGCGGTGGAACGGGTACGCGGTCGTTTAACCGACCACTATAATCCGAGAAAAGAGCTCGTCAATCTTTCGGAAAGCACGTTCGGGGACAGCTCGGTGGCGTCTGTGGCAGTTGCCGCGCACGAAATCGGGCACGTTATGCAAAAGAAAAAGGGGTATTTGCCCTATAAAATCCGCGCCGCGCTCGTGCCCGTCGCCAACTTCGGTTCTCGCCTTGCGTTGCCACTCGTGTTAATCGGCGTGTTGCTCGATATCTTTCTCGTGAACGTAAATCCCGACGCAGGATTTTGGACGGCAATGGTCGGCGTGGCTTTGTACGGCGCGTCTACGCTGTTTATGCTCGTCACCTTGCCCGTTGAGCTGAACGCCAGCAGACGCGCGAAAAAAATGCTGTTAGCGGAAGGCGTGTTAGACGAAGACGAAATTTACGGGGCGGAAAGAGTGTTAAGCGCGGCGGCGTTGACCTACGTAGCGGCGCTTGCGACGTCGCTCGTATATTTTCTTCGGTTTTTAATCTGGGTACTCGCCATGTTCGGCAGGCGCAGAAACGATTGAAAAAATTTTAAAACATATTCGCCCGAGTTTTTATTAACAACTCGGGCGAATGTATTTATATATGTAATTTTTATTTCGTATAAGGAATATCCAAATCTTTTAAAATTTGTTTAAACTGTTCCAACGACTTTTTATTGTCTTTTAATACTAAATATCTTACTCCTCGTGCAGCTAATTGCTTACAATTTTGGTCGCTCAATGTATCCGCAACGAAAATG
>CAJGCN010000057.1 GCA_904501815.1 uncultured Clostridia bacterium | reverse complement strand
GTTTGGCGCATTTTCTTTAAATCCATGAGCATTACGCCCGAATTGATATACCGTTGCCCCTTTTTCAAGCCCAACCGAACGCAGTTCATTTTTTCAACGAGTCCTCGCGTGTGGTTTGCAGCCGCAATCACGTTTTCGCCTAAGTCTAAATCATAAAGTTCGTCAAGGGGTTTTCGAATGAGAATGTCGGGGTCTAAATATAAGCAACGCTCTACGCTTTTCGGCAAAAATTCAAACGCCATTAAACGATAAAAGGATTCTTCAGGAAGCCGTTCTATAACGGGTGTATCCGAAAACCATTTTTCCCGTATCGGCACACTATGTACCTTTAAAAACGGAAAAGGCGCAATTGCGGTGTTTAAAAAAGAAAAGTCTTCTTCGTCAAGCCCTGAATGGGCTACGAATATCTCGATTTCCCGTCCTCTTTGCGTTTTGCCGAGTGAAACGAGCATAACCTGCAAAGGAAACAGGTATTTCTTATCAATCGTGATGAGAATATTCATTTTTTCGCGCGCGTGAGACAAATTTCTTACAGTTTTTTCCATATCGCACGCAGTATACTACTTTTTCGTTAAAATATTGTCAAACTATGTGTCGAAAAAATAAAAGTTTTGTAAAAATTATCTTACCGTTTTTTTTAAAAGCGCACGAAAAGTGAGCGGTACGGGCGCGGAAAAACTCAAAAGCTCACCGCTATCGGGATGTTCTAATTCAATTTTCGACGCGTGCAACCCCAAACGTCCTAACGGGTCGTGTTGCGAACCGTATTTTTCGTCCCCCACGACCGAATGACCGATAGAAAGAAACTGCACGCGAATTTGATTTTTTCTGCCCGTATCAATGCGTACGCGAAGCAAAGAATACTCGGCGTTCTCGACAACTACTTCGTAATGCGTGATTGCTTTTTGCCCCGTCGGGTCTTGCGTGGCGTACATTAAATTGCTTTGCGTTTCTTTTAAATAAGAAATTAAGGTATCCTGTTTTTTCTCTAAAACACCTTCTACGACGGCGTAATATTCTCTCGTTTTGACAAGCTCATTCCAACGCATTTTAAGCTTGGAATGGATTTTTATATCCTTTGCAAAGAGAAGCACACCCGACGTTTCTTTATCAATTCTATGCAGGAGATACGGACGGGCGTTTTTTTGCTTTGCGCTTAAATACTTCATCACTTCTTTAAACGCGCAATCGCTTTCTTTATCGCTTTCCACCGACAACAGCCCGACGGGTTTTTCAACGGCGATCAGTTCGTCGTTCTCAAAAAGAATTTTTAAAGAAAATTTCGGACGGGCGGGCGGTATCGCTCTTTGCAATTTATTGCTCGGAGAACTTTTCATCGGCGTTTTAGAAATTTTCACTTCGTCGTCTTTCGCAAGCGGGAAATTATACTGCGTAATCACACTCCCGTTCACTAAAACGAGCTTGCGAGTTAAAAGGTTTTTTACGTTATTTCTCGAATCCTTGCGTTTCTTTAACAAGAACTCCAAAAGTTCGTCGCTGTGATTGACCTTATAAGTCGCAACGAACACGGGCAGACGGGTGTCAACGCGTACCTGCTCCCTTTCTTTTGATTTTTTATCGAATAATTTTCTTTGCATAGTTTCTTCCTTTTAAAGATATTGACCGTTTATGCCACGTAATATACTTCTATAATCAATCCGCTTTCGCTAAGCTCGCCCGTTAAATGGCTTTTATTTTCGTCAATCGTAAATCCGTCGGGTGTGTTATCTTCAAAAAAGGAAGTTAAGTCCAAACGCTCCCCAATTTTTATGGATAACGAAGCATAGAGCGCAGAGATTTCCGTTTTTAGAATTTGCGAGATTTCACCGTTTACGTAAACGAGCAACACGGGTTTTATTTCTTTTGACGAAAGAACTTTTTCATATTCCGAAACAATTACTTTTTGCGTTTCTTCGTCGTATACTTCCAATTCGTCGTATGCATTTTTGAGAACTTGTGCATACGAGCGACCTTCTTCCGTGCCTTCGCCTACAAAACTTTTCCGTTCGCCGTTCGAATACACGAGCGAAAGCGTGGGCGTACATTGATAAACGAGTGCTAAATTTTGCAGTTTAATTCCCACGACTGCCGTATGATAGCAGGTATTTTCCCCGTTTTGATAGAAACTTACAGGGTCGGTTGCAATTTCAAGTTTTTTATTTGAGCCGTATACGCTGATTTCCCCGCCGAACGATAATTCCACGCCGTTTAATTTTAAAAGACTTTCATACGCACTCGCAGGAAAAGTGGTAGTAAAACGAACGCCGTACGGCGCAAGTAATCTTGCGCAAGCTGTATCTTGCGTTTTTAAAGGCAAATATTGCGCGTATAAATTCACCGTTTTTTCGGCAAGATATTCGCTTTCAAAAGGATACAGTTTTTGTCCGTCCGATAAGCCTAAACGCAACCCTGTCCCTATGAAATTTTCAAAATCAGGCAAAGTAAGCGTTTCCCCTATTCTTGTTTGATATTGATAAACAATCTCGTTTCCGTCGAAAATACTAACGGTAATTTGCGTGGGTGAGATACTTTCGTCAGCACGCTTAAAAAGATACTCCACGTCAAATCGATAGGCTACGGTCGAAGATACGAAAAGAGTATTTTCCAAAATCGTAAAACAATCGGGAAGATGAGCAGAAGAAAGGGTAAACGTTGACGTTTTAGGGTCAAACGTAAGGGTTGCCGAAATTTGTGCGTTCTCGGTGCATAAAACGCCAACCGAAGGTTCATTTGTGGAAAATATCGCCCCACCGCATGAAGCGGTAAGCGTAGTTTCGTTCCAAGAAAGTAAACTCGGATTATAAAGCACAGATACGGGTGTGATGGATTCTAAAACGAAACTCATTAAATAGCTTTGATCAAAAGAAATAGAAATTTCTTCGTCAAATACGCCAACGAAAATTGTATTCTCCTTTACAACAAAATATTCATCTAAAACAGGATATTCAAAGATAAAAGTCGCCGTGCCGTAGGAAATGCTTACGAGAATTTCCTTTTCTTGCCCGCCCATTTCGACCGTGCCGATAAAATATAAAGATTCGTAAGTGTCTGCGCCGTCTACGGAAACGGTATATTCCGCTCTATCTTCTTGTAAACTCAACCCTGCATAACTCAAAACGGAAATTTCCGCACTTTCGCCGTCCGCTACGACGTCGTGTTTTTTCGATGAAATATTATTCACTAATAATAGTGCAATAAACGTAAAAAACAGCAAACAGTTCGCTGTAAAATACAAAAATTTTCTTCTTCCCTTCATTTCGCTTTTCTCCCCACGCCTTTACTCATACCAATCTAAGTCATATCCCGCGTTATCATCCCCTGCACCGCTTACCCCTAGCGCAAACGATTGAGAAACGATATTAAAATCAAACGCTATTATTTGAAGGACAGGAGAAGAATAGTATAATTTCATCTTCTTTTCTCCTTGTTTTGAGCTTTCTTTCTATTGTAAAATTTTTGTCGAAAACTGTCAAGTAGTTCAATATCACAAATAAGAAAAATTTGAAATTATTCTGTTTTTTAGCAAAAAATTTATTCTCAGCTTTAATTTAAAAAACTTTTATAGAATTTAAACAACCCCCGTAAAAAAGAATTGACTTTTAAATTTATATTTGTTATAATGTTAGCGTTTATCAACTAATCGAGGCGTAGCGCAGTTGGTAGCGCGCATGGTTCGGGACCATGAGGTCGTGGGTTCAAATCCCGTCGCCTCGACCAAAAAAAGCAGGAAATTCAAGCAATTTCCTGCATTTTTTATTTCTAATTCTTATAGTTTATTGTAAAGTTTTCAAATTGGACTTATTCTCGGCGGAAATTCATCCTTGTACGCAGTAATATCCATCCCCTTATCACCGCCATGAAATTTATCCCCTTATATGAATTATCACAATTTATAACTTAATTCTCATAAAAATCATCAATGCCCCAATCTCCATCTTCATCTAACACAAATTTATACATCAAAGTTTTATTATTAGACAAAACAAATAAACTAACATAAGCCTCATCCCCCTCTTTCAGTTTTACGCCAGAGAAATCATCTAAATCCCATATTTTAGCTGCTGATTTAACAGAATTAGGCATAATCATCTCTTCATCGAAAGAATATCCCGTTAAATAAAACTTTGGGGAATGTTGCCTTCCTTTTGTCACCACATAAAAATCTTTTAATTTAACCTTTAATAATGAATCTGTTAAATTCTTTATATTGGCATAAATATCAAAGCCAAATTTAATACTAGTAAAACCTGTATATTCTATTGCGGATAATTTAACCTCCAAAGTATCAATTGATAAAATTCTATCTTTTTTAGCCATGCAAATTGAGCAATAATTTGTTGGTTCTATACTTATAGGAGCAGAAAATTTTGACCCACACCCCGAACAAGAATAAATCCTATCCCCTTTAATCGTAATATCATATTTTATTAAAGCTTCTGTGATAGCACTTATGCTTTTAGAGCCTAACTGCTTTGTTCTCATTAAATCATTTCTCGTTTTCCCAAGCAAATCTTGTACAGTATATATGCCAAATTTCTTTAATATTGTAATATATCTAGATGAAATCTTGAGCTCTTCAATATCATTCAAATAGCATTTATTAATATTTTCTTTATAATATCTTTCAGCCAACTTTATTTTGTATAAATTTATAAATTCGCAAATATATTGTGCAACAGAAGGATATTCTTCTTCAGTGCAGTCAATTAAACGGAAACCATTCTTATTTAAAGTTTCCACGATATTTCTAAATATAGGAATAGAACAGTTTTGCATATTAAATATGCTTTCGCCTGTTTTATCGGCAAGCATTTCTAAGCAAAGTATGTTATTTCGTTTGAAAAATCTATAAGTAGCAGGATGAAAGCCTAACTGTCTTGCTATGTTTCCATCTTGTAAATTATCTTTATTGTTTTTCTCTTCCATAATATTTTCTCCTTGAAAAGACAATTCAAGTGAATGTACAACATTCACAATTTCCTCAAGCATACTGCGTCCTAAGTGCTTAAATCTGAAAACTTCATCCAAGCTTTTATTAACTAAATCGCCAATTGTTTTCACACCAGCATAGTTGAGAACATTTTTACAACGTTGTGAAAACTGAGAGTCGTAAATAGTTGTATCTAATATCTTTTGTTTATCCATAACACCTCGTATTTTATATCGACTAATAATTATTTTCATCCTCAAGTCTATTATATTTATTATATCACGCATTTTCGTCTTTTTCAATAAAAAATGGTAGTTTCATTGATATTTTTTCTAAAACCTCTTCTCTTTGTTTACTGCGTATCAAATTTTGCGCAGTGAAAGGAAAAATTGCTTGTGTTTTTTAAGTGTAATTTTAAAGTGCAGAATTGAAAAACAAAACTGCGCTTTAATGGCAACGAACGCGCCCGATATCGAAAATGCGATTATTCCTAAAATTTCTAATATAGATAATATGATTTCCGTCGTTTCGTCAACCTGTTTGTTATTGTTTCTATTTTAGCATAATGAAATACTTTTTACAATATACAATCGTACCATAAAAAGAAAAATTACATATATCTTATTACAAAAATTTTTATTTAGCATATTTTTCGATAAAGTCTACGATAGGCGCAGGGTCGGGCAAGCCGTGCGGGTGATGATCCTCGCCTTTTTGATATGTACTTCTATCTTACCGTATTATATCATTTTTTAGGCTCTATTTCGTGTTTTTTACCGCGAATATCTAACCCGTTTACTTTTTCGTCTTGTAAAAGGATACCCCGTTGCAATTTTGCATAGCCGTATTTTTCGCGAATTTTATCTACCGCCGTTTCTACGCGCTCTTTCTTTTGATACACCCGTTCGTCGCCTAACGTATCCGCCAGCGAAATTTGAGAAACGTTATAATCAAACCCCGAAACGCTTACGCCTAATAAATGTACGGGCGAGCCTTGCGGATACTGCTTGCAAAACAATTCAAAGGCAGATTTGGCTATCTCCGAACAAAGACAGGTGGGGCGCACTTTCGTTTGCCAAGAAAATTCTTCTAATCGTTCGTTCTTTACGGCGATATGTACCGTACTTGCTCTGCCCACCTTAGAATCGCGTAAACGAGCGGATACGCTTTCAGACAAAACGAACAGCCAACGTTTAATTTCTTCGCGGTTTTTGATATCGTAGGGCAAAGTCGTAGAGTTCCCGATAGATTTTATATCGGATAATTCTTCCTTTGCTTTCACGGGTTCGGTATCTTCTCCGCGCGCGTAAATCCATACCTGCCTGCCCCTTTTTCCCATTTTTTGAATTAAAAGGTTCTCGTCTGCCTTTGCCAAATCGCCTATGGTGAAGATACCCATTTTGTGAAAAGCTTCTGCCGTCGATTTCCCGACCATCAGCATATCCGAAACGGGCAAAGGATACAATTTGTCTTCAAAGTTTTCTCGGGAAATGACGGTGACGGCGTCAGGCTTTTTCATATCCGAAGCGATTTTCGCAAACACTTTATTAAAGCTTACGCCGACGGAAACAGTTAAGCCGAGTTCTTTTTTCACCGTTTCGCGTATTTTGTTGGCAATCTCTTCTCCGCTCCCGAACAAGGCTACGCTTGCCGTCATATCCAACGCGCACTCGTCGATACTGCACTCTTCAACGATATCCGTAAACCGTTCGTAAATCTCCCGCGCCTTACGGGAATATTTTTTATACTCGTGAAAATGCGTTTCCACGCGCAAAACGTGCGGGCATTTTTTGAGCGCAGAAACTACCGTTTCCGCCGTTTTAATGCCGTATTTTTTCGCTTCTTCGTTTTTGGCGAACACCACGCCCCTACGCTCTTTCGGGTCGCCACACACGATTAAAGGTTTGCCTTTGAGTTCGGGGTTTAAAACGGTTTCCACCGAAGCGAAAAAATTATTCAAATCGGAATATAAAATTACTCTTTCCCGCTTCTCCACGACCCTTTACTCCTTTTCATTTATTCCTTTTCGCTTGCGCAAAACGACGTGGCGGAAAAAGCGGCGACGTTCCCTTCTCCTACCGCTTTTGCATATTGATAAGGTCTGCCCGTGCAATCCCCTGCCGCAAAACAGCCCTTTATATTCGTTTGCATTTGGCTATCCACTGCGATATGCCCGTTTTGCATTTCAAGCCCTGCCGTAAGCGCGGCGGGCGATACGCTTTCTTTGAGCATAAACACGCCGTCTACGGGCAAATCCGTCCTTCCATTATCCAACGGTTTTGCAAACACGAGCCGTTGCACTTTTTTCTCGCCTTCGATTTTTATCGGCATTTGCATAATTTTTTCTACGTTCGGCGCAGAAAATGTTATTCCTTTATACATAGGAATTAAATAGACTTTTTCCGCAAAACCCGACAAATGCGCAATTTCATTTTCTAATTCTTTGCTCGTGCAAACGACGGCGATTTTTTTGCCTTTATATAGAAATCCGTCGCAGGTAGCGCAATAACTTACGCCACGACCTAAAAACTCTAATTCGCCTTGAACGGGCTTTATCGTTTCCACGCCGACGGCAAGGATAACCGTTTTACTTTCAAAGGTTTCCCCCGCTTGCGTTAAAACGGCAAATTTATCTTTCAACGCGTACACGCCCCCCACTTTTTTGGGATTTACCGTGATATTCGCGCTTTTCAGTTGGGCTTTTAACGAATCGCAAAACGCCCGTCCCGACACGTCGGACAAGCCGGGATAATTATGAATTTTTTCCGCGCGGTAAATTTTCGAACTAAGCTCAGGCGAGCCGAATATCTCAAACGTTTTTCCGTTTGCCTGCAAAGTTAAAGCGGCGGAAATACCCGCTAAACCACTCCCCACGATAATACAATCCAACATATTTTTTCTCCTTTCGTAGATAGTATAGCACAGTTATACGAAAAAAGCAAGAAAACGGCAAAAAAAATCCCCGACGATTTTTTACCGTTGGGAATTTTCTATTCTTATTCTTCGTCGTCGGGAATTTCCACGTTGTGATAAACGTTTTGTACGTCGTCGTGGTCTTCAAGCGCGTCGATCATTTTTAAGAAGGTTTCTAATTTATCGGCAGGAAGTTCGATTTTGTTTTGCGAAATCATAGCCACTTCCGCTTGCACGAATTTAATTTTATCTTCTTCCTCGTCGTTTCTACGACCCTTAGGCGCAGATGCAACGAGTTCCGCATTCTTTGCTTCCAAGTATTTTCTCACGTCGGAAAAAGCTTCGGGCGCTGTGAAAATTTCGTATACGTCGTCGCTTACCACCACGTCGTCTGCACCTGCTTCCAACGCATATTCAGTAATCGTGTCTTCGTCGAGTTCCACCGTTCTTTCAATTACAATATATCCTTTATTTTCAAAGTTATAAGAAACGCAACCCGTTTGACCGAGCTGACCGCCGTGTTTACCTAAAATCGCGCGAACGTCGCCTGCCGTACGGTTGATGTTATCCGTAAGCGTTACGATAATCACCGCCGAGCCTGCTACGCCGTAGCCTTCGTAGGTGAGTTCTTTATAATCCGCGCCGCTCATTTCGCCAGAAGCTTTTTTGATGCTACGCTGAATGTTATCGTTGGGCATGTTCGCAGCTTTTGCCTTTGCGATGATATCTGCGAGCTTGCTGTTCGTATCGGGGTTGGGGTTGGTTTTTGCCGCAACTGCGATTTCTCTGCCGAGCTTGGTGAAAATTCTACCCTTCGCTGCGTCTGCCTTGCCTTTCTTTGCCTGTATGTTATGCCATTTGCTATGACCTGACATTTCTATTATCTCCTTTTATTTGTTAAAACTATCCTGATTGAGCACGTACATGATAATTCCTGCGGAAATCGCCGCGTTCAGGCTTTCCTGACTTTCTTTCAT
>CAJGCN010000056.1 GCA_904501815.1 uncultured Clostridia bacterium | reverse complement strand
GATATTTTAGCCCCTGCGGTCATTTGTTTGTTGATTTCGGAGTTTATGCGCAAAAAAGGTTGGATAAAATACGGCGATTTACAGCTGAATTTATAAAGCATAAAATATTCCTTGAAAGCTCTGCAATTCGCAGGGCTTTTCGTTTGATCTCTGAGTTTTTTAAAATATACTCGTAAACTTTCGTTCAGGCGTTTGACAAACGAAGAAAAGTATTATATAATAAATGTATCAATAAAAAATCTCATATTAAGAAAGGAGAAATAACAATGATTGAATTAAACGGTAAAGTCGTTATCATCACGGGCGGCGGTAGGGGAATCGGCTACGGGCTTTCGACCGCATTCGCAAAAGCGGGCGCAAAACTCGTCATTACGGGCAGAACGGAAGCAACTTTGCTCTCGGCAAAAGAAAGCCTTGAAAAAGACTACGGCGCAGAAGTTCTTACCGTCACGGCAGACGGCGCGGACCAAGCCGCTATCCAAAACGTAATCGAAAAAACGGTCGAGAAATTCGGTCGTATCGACGCGGTTATCAACAACGCGCAAGCTTCTGCTTCGGGTAAAATGCTCGTTCAGCATACGAAAGAAGACCTTGACCTTGCGATTTATTCGGGTATTTACGCAACGTTCTTCTATATGCAATCGGCGTATCCCTACTTAAAAGAATCCAAAGGTTGCGTCATTAACTTCGCTTCCGGCGCAGGACTTTTCGGGCGTATCGCGCAATCTTCCTATGCGGCGGCAAAAGAAGGTATTCGCGGGCTTTCGAGAGTAGCGGCAACCGAATGGGCGCCCGACGGAATCCGCGTAAACGTTATCTGTCCGCTTGCTATGACGGAAGGTCTTAAAAAATTCAAAGAAGAATACCCTGAACGCTACGAACAAACGATTAAAGGCGTGCCTATGGGCAGATTTGCAGACCCTGAAAAAGACGTCGGCGGGCTTTGCGTGTTCCTTTGCTCGGACGAAGCGAACTTCATTACGGGCGAAACTATCACCTTACAAGGCGGTAGCGGACTTCGTCCTTAACATATCGAAACAATCGTCGCTCTGCGGAACTTGCGTTTGCAGGGCGACAAATTTTTCCAAGCAAAATTCATGAAAAATTCTGAAAAAATATATTTTTTTAGTTGCATTTTTACTTGCTAAATGATATAATAAAGAAAATAGGGAAAAAGTCGGGCGATACGCTCCCCGAAAAACAAAGGGAATATTCCCTTTATTGCGTTATTCTAACGCAATAATCTTCCTTATTCAACAAAAAACGACGAAAAACGCGGGTTTCAACGGATTTTTAAGAAAATTCGGGTTGCGCGTGGCTTTTGGCGTTTTTAAAAAGTTTTTGGTAATTAAAGTTTTTTCGGTAAATTTTTGAGCTACGGCTAAAATTTTGCTGAAAGGAGGTTCTTAAATGAGTTATATGGAACAAACCTGTCCCCATAGCGGCGCGTTCGGTTATCGTGCGCCGAAAAAAGGACGCAACCTTTCGTGGTTCGTTGAACTCGCGCTGGGTGCACTCGTATTGTTCGGTATTTTCGCTGGTATCGTAATGATCGGCGGATGCTTGGGCTGCGAAGTTTGCTTTGAGTGTGCAGCGGCGTGCGACGAAGAAATGGGCTGCGGACTTGAAGAATGTGCGCGTGATTGCAATGCGCAAAGCGACGACTGCGTGTCTTGCGAAGGCGTAGACTGTTTCGGCAGAGAAGGCTGTTTTGCTTGCGACGGCAAGTGGGATTGCTCTGAATGTTCGGGCGAAGTCTATTATAAGGTTGAACTCATTTCTGGTGAAGTGACGACGCCTTTGAAGTTTAAAGGTGGCACGAACAGAGTGACGGTTCATGCTTACAACGACGATAGACCGCAAAACTATTTCACGTTTAAGGGCTACTTTGATAAGAAAGTCGGCGGTACGAAATACATAGACGAAGCTGGCAACGTTATCAAGAAGATCACGAAAGACATTAAGCTTTACGCTCAATACGATGAAGAAAATCAAGGGGAAGACTACGTAATCACTTTTAATACGTTGAATCCGATAACGGGTACGCCTTTCTTCACGGCTCCTGATGATCAAACTTTCTATGTAGGTGAGCCTACAGCTGAATTCCCGGAATATGCAGAACTTAACGACTACGTATTTAAGGGTTGGTATACTGCGCCGAAAGGTGACGGCAAGTTAATTTACGGTCCTGAAGATTACGAAGAAATGGAAGACTTCGTGTTGCATCTTTCCGATTTCGGTAAAAATCCGAACGATCCTACTCACCGTTTGACGTTATATGCACATTATACGTATTTACAATATAATGTTAAATTCCATTACGTTAACGGTACGACGAAAACGATTGCCGTTGATTCGGGAACGACGTTTGGCGACGTTTTAATGATGAATAATATCGGTTCGTCGGGTTCGGATTATACTTACTTCGGTTGGTCATATTCGCAAAATGAAAGTGATACGGAGAATACTATACCTGCTACTTTAAATATTTCAATGGATATGGACGTATATGAAGTAGCAAGAAGAAATTATACATTTACGTTTGAATATCAACAATATGTACAAGATTCGTATTATGGCGAAAGGCTTCAAACCAAAACAGAAGCAATTACTTTATACGAAGGGCAAACGTTTACCTTTGCCGACAACGCGAAGCTTAAAGAAATTCAAGATAGTGATTCCTATTATAAGGGGTATCGTTTCGTAGCTTGGACTGATGAACAAGGCAGAACGCACACGAATATTTATGTCGCGGCTACGACAGCAACTCGTTATATTGCTACATACCAAGAAATAACGTATAACATCAGTTATTATGTAATGTATAACGGCAGAGAGTATAATTATACTAGCGAAGCAAGCTCTATACAAACTACATATAAATATAAGCAATCTATTGTGCTTTGGACATTTAACGATTCAAGCTTTGGTACGTTTATAGGTTGGTGCGAAGATCCTTATGGGAGCGGAGATATCTTTACGACGTTGCCATCGGATTCATACGGCGATAAGAAATTATATGCAATTTGCAGATAAAAAATAAAAAGTCCGAAAGGAGGAAACAAATAATGAAAAGAACAGTGAAAAAGTTTTTGCTTTTGATCCTGACCGTTTTGATGACGGCGTTCGTTGGCGTGTTCGCGGCTTCCTGTGGTGAAGAATTAGGTACTTTAAAACAAAGTAAAATTCTTTACGACGGAAATAACATTACGTGGTCGCGCGTTTCGGGAGCAAAAGAGTACATTGTCATCGTCAATGGGGCGGCGGCAAAAACGGTTGAGCAACCTGCGAAAGGGGAAACTCCGAAATTTAAATATCCTTCTAAAGGTAGAAATGAAGTAGAAGTTTCTATTCAACCTATCGGTAAGGAAGAAGAGGGCAAAAAGGTTTCCCGTACGTTTACCCGTTTGGCTACGATTCAAACCAGCGATATCACGTTTAGCGAAGAAGGCGTAATGTCTTGGAATATCGTAGAAGGCGCGGATTCTTATATGCTCAAGCTCGGTGATACGGAAGTTTCCGTTGCGGAAGAAGAATATTCTGAATTTGTTTACGACGGTAAATCTACGTCGATTCAAATTAGACCCGTTTGCTCGGATGGTACGACTTTTTCCGACTACAGTTCTTCCATTTCCAAAGTGTTCCTTGCAGAAGTAGATCCTGCTAAAATTACTTACGACGGGGAAGTTTTAAGTTGGCAGTCACAAGGATACGCACAAGGCTATGAAATTTATATCGATGGTGCTCCGATTGAAGGTGGGATTATTGACAGAAATTCCCATTCTTATAGATATAATGCGGAAAATAAGTCGTTTAACGTAGCGATTAAAGCAATAGGAGACCAAACGAATGCGTTTTCTTCTCCCCTTGCAGAAGAAAAGAAATTTACTTTTTTGCCTGTAATTGATAACTTAAATGTTTCGGACGGCATTTTGTCTTGGAATCCCATTGAAGAAGCAGATAAATATGCTGTAAAAATTGGCAATAATGGTAGAGAACAGGTCTTTGAAACTAAAGAAACGCAATATTCTCTTAGTTCAGGTACGAGCCTTTCTGTTAGTGTAAAGCCTGTCATGGAAGTAGGGGATGTATATTTCTCTGCCTATTCTGAAGTTAAATCTGTGTTTATTTTATCGACGCCTGAAATTAAATGGGATTTGGGTTTTTCTCTTGACGACGGTGAAGAAGCGAATGCGATTAGTTGGAATTCTCACAGTGAAGGAGAAGGTGGTTATATGATTAAAGTAGAACTGCCTAACGGTACTGTTGAAGAAAATGACGTTGGACCTTTAAATAGAGATTATAAATCTGCATTCCTCGACGTTGGTACTTATAAAATTAGCGTAAAAGCATTGGCTGGGAATGTAAGTCAATTTGATTCTAAATACTCTTCTCCGATTACGGTAGAAAGATTAGCAGCTCCGAGAGCGGCTGTACAAGATTTTATTACGAGTGATCCTACGGATAACTCTAAGTTTACCGTTTCTTGGAATAAAGTACAAAGCGCAAGTAGTTATGCTTTTTATAAAGCGGGCACAAAACTTGATTTGAATCCTACGATCACGACTCAAACAGTCACGGGGATTGTTGATTCGACGATTTCTACCGAACAAAAAATTGAATACGGAATTCAAAGTGTAGGTAAGAGAGAAACAAATCCTGACGGAACGCCGAGAATTGTTCTTTCTTCGTTGATTTCTAAAAATTTGACATTTGATATTACGGTTTTGGCAATGCCCCAAAATGTAGATATTCCGACGGGTGGGACGAAAATGACTTGGAGTACTGTTCCGAGTGCAAATAGCTACGGTTTAAAAGCGGACTCTACTGTAAATGATTGTATTCAACCTGAATATGATATGGCTCAATTATCCGCAGGGTCTCACAAGTTGAGCGTTTGCTCCAAAGGTAATGGTAATTCTACGCTTGCTTCTAATTATACTCCTGAAAAAGCAGTATATCGTTTGGATACGCCTTCAAATCTTAAAATCGGTGTCGATAGTGGAGATGAAGGAACGTGGAAATGGGATAGTGTAGAATATGCTAAATCTTATGCGATTAACTTAAAAGCGCAAAATCGTTCTCTTGAATTTAATAATTCTGGTGCGATGGTTGAAGAAGGATTGATTACTACGGACGGTACGACTGTTTCCGTCACAGCAGTTGCAAATTATTATGGTAGCAACGATGTATATTATATTACAGGTAAAGAATCTCCGACGAAGACCTTTACGAAGTTGCAAGCTCCTACTTTCAACAATCCTATTGTGGTTGGAAAAACACTTCAATGGAACGCACCTTCCAACGTTTCGGCTTCGCAATATACGCCTACGTATGTACTTTATGAAAATCAAAGCACAAGATATTCAAATGGTGTTTGCAATGCGCCTGAAAAGAAATTGACAAAAGATTATTTCCCTGCTGGAACGCATACTTTCCTTATTAAAGCGATTGGCGATGGGGTAAATTATATTAACTCTGCATTCTCTGAGAAAAAGACGATTACTATTTTAGAATCTCCTACGGTTGCGCGTGCTGATAGTGTTTATGAATGGTCGAAAGTTGCGCAGGCAACGGGATATAATGTAAAAATTGGTGGGAATTTAGTTAAAGAAGTTGATTTAAATGAAGATGCTACGGCTAAATATTCTTTTGATCCTAAAGAATGGTTGATCGAAGTTGATCAAACGTATTCGGTTGAAATTAGTTCGAGAGGCAATGATAATAACTCTGAGCTAAATGGAGAAACCGTGATTGAATCATGGCCGACTGAAATTAGAACAAAAGTTTTACGTTTACCTACGCCTGAATTTACCTTTGATTATCAAGATTCTGAAGGAAATAAACTTAATAATGCTAATGTGAGCGGAAGAATTGTAGTAAAAATTACAAATACGGCACAATTAAGTAATGCAAATGGGTATGCTTATAGCATTGAGGGAACCGATTCTGATAGAAATTTGGGGGCGGAGTATTCTGAAGTTCTTTATAATGTGTCTACGACTGAACCATATGAAATTTTAGCGTGGGCGTGTGGTGGAAAGTTTGATGAACAAGGGAATTATTATGTTGATTCCTATAAGAATCATTCTAACGATGCTCATTCAATAACTATACTTGGTAAACCAACGGATGTTGTAAAAGACGGAGACGACGCTTTGACTTGGCAAGGAAAGACTGGTAGTGACTATGGTTATACTATAAAGCTTCATTACGGAGATAATAAGATAATAACTATCACTCATTCTGCGGCTCGACTTTTTGTTGGTAGAAGTTATTCTTCGACTGAGGGCAATTTCACATTTACATTGGAAGGACTTAACAAAGTAGAAATTTGTGCAAACGGCAACGGCTCAACGGTTGTCGGATCTGATTGGCACTCGCACACTTTCTAAGTTTTCTAACTAAATTGAAAATCTAACAAACGAAGCGGATCGCTTTATGCAGGAGTTTCCTGCGTAAGGCGATTTGCAGGTTAAGGAGTTTTTATGTATCGGCATATTCATATCATGGGCTTTACGGTTGCAAGCTATTCCCTGCTCGTCTTTTTAGGGTTTCTTGCCTTCGTAATTCTCACGTATATTGCGTTCACCCGTTTTGAAAAGGTGACGAGAGAAACGCGTATTCGCTTGCTTTTGGTG
Organism: uncultured Clostridia bacterium; assembly: GCA_904501815.1. Taxonomy (GTDB): domain Bacteria; phylum Bacillota; class Clostridia; order Christensenellales; family Borkfalkiaceae; genus Scatosoma. The sequence goes on along the minus strand of CAJGCN010000056.1, from coordinate 2,189 downwards.
TCCGTCGTTTCTTTTGCTGCAATGGCGGCGTCCGCGTGGCTGTTCGACCTTATTTTCTTTTCCATTGAAGCGGGTAAGCTCACGGCGGGCGGTATCACTTGGCTTGGGAGCGTGGCGGGCGGATTCCCGACGGCGATTTTCCTGATTCATAAATGCGTACCCGAAGCCAAAGGCAGAACGCTGTATTTCTTCTCGTTGATGATGCCTGGTATCGTGCTTGCGCACGCGCTTGGGCGGGTAGGCTGTTTCTTAGGCGGGTGTTGCTACGGGCAAGTGACCGATAGCATTTTCGGCGTCAGCTTCCCTGCGGGGTCTGCGGCGGCGCATCAATTCCCTGCGGCGGACGGGCGGAGTTTGCCCGTATTGCCCACGCAGTTATTCGAAGCGGTGTTTGAGTTAATTATTTGTATCGTAATGTTGGCAGGGCGCAAAAAGTGGAAGAACTATAATTTGGAAATTTGGTGCTTTGCCTACGGCGTGTTCCGTTTTATTATGGAATTTTTCCGCGCGGACAGTCGTGGCGGTACGGGATTTTTCCTTACCCCTTCGCAGTTATTAAGCGTATGTCTTTGGATTGCGGGCGTGCTTTTGATTTTGTTCAAGCGCGGTAAAATCTTTAAAAATCTGTATGCGCAAGGCGAAGTTTGGCGGGAGCAGGTACGGCTCGACAAGATAAAAGTAAAGCACGATCGGCGTTGTTGCGCAACTCTTTCGGCGGCGAACGCGTTGCGGGAAATTCATAAACTGCACGAAGAAGGGATTTTGACGAAAGAAGAGTACGAAAAGAAAAAGAAAGAGCTTGTCGATAGGCTCTAAAAAGGGGTAAACTGTTATGGTTTGGACGAATATTTTATTGCAAATTTTAATTTTTATCGTAGGCGTATACGCAATCGGATACGTGATTTCTTTGGTAAATCGGTTTTTCTATCGGTTGGTTGGGAACAGTCGCGGGGTATGCTATGCAACGGGCGTAATCGGTACGCCTATTCACGAGCTTGGGCACGCGGCAATGTGTTTGGTGTTCTTCCATAAAATTGTGGACATCAAGCTTTTCCAAATCGGGGATCAAGACGGAACGCTCGGCTACGTTTCGCATACGTATAACAGAAGAAATCTTTGGTGCATTATCGGGAATTACTTTATCGGCGTTGCGCCTATCGTTTGCGGAACGGCGGTATTGTTCCTGTTAATGAACTTATTATTGCCTACGGCGTTTTCGGAATTTACGGCGAGCCTTACGGACTTCACAAACGGCGTGACAGGCGGGTTCTCGTGGGATTTGTTCGGGGATATGCTCAGCGTATTTTGGAGCGGTGCGGTAGCGATTTTCTCTGCGATTACGGTCGGTTGGCAATGGTGGGTGTTCTTTATCGTGGCAATGTGTATTTCCATTCACCAAAATTTGAGCGGTGCAGACATTAAAAACTCGCTCACGGCGTTGCCTTTGATTATCGTCGTAATTACGCTTTTGAACGTAATTTTCGGGTTCGTATTCGATAGCGTATACGGTGGGTTTGTAGAAGCCATGAACGTCGGCGGTGGCTACTTAATCGGCGGGTTGATGTTCTCGCTTGCGTGTTCGTTGTTGTCCCTTTCGGTGGGATTAATCGTACGGCTGATTCGCAAGCTTTGCGGGAAATAAAACGTAAGAGCAATAAAAAAGGGCGGGAAGCGTTTGCTTCTCGCCTTTATGATTTAGAAGAATTTTTTAAGCTTTAACGGGTTCGCACGTGACGTGCATTCCGAGCGATTTGAAAGTTTTTTCGTCAACGTGGGATAATAACACCGAAGAGTGGATTTCCGCGTTTTTTAATTTGTCTAATTGATTTAACGCGAGCTGAGCCGTAGGGTTGGTGACGGCGCAAATGGAAAGCGCCATTAACACTTCGTCGGTATGCAAGCGGGGGTTCACCGCGCCCATGTGATTGACCTTTAATTTTTGGATAGGCTCAATCACGGTCGGAGAAATCAGCTCGATTTTATCGTGAATACCGCCTAAGACTTTCAACGCGTTCAAAAGCGCCGCCGCGCTTGCGCCGAGCAGTTTGCCTGTTTTTCCCGTGACGATCGTGCCGTTTCCAAGCTCGATAGCAACGGCGGGCGCGCCCGTCGCTTCGGCTTTTTCTAAAGCGGGCTGGATTGCCGCACGGTTTTCCGTTGCAATCCCCATTTTACTCATTAACAGTTCG
>CAJGCN010000055.1 GCA_904501815.1 uncultured Clostridia bacterium | reverse complement strand
ATTACCTCTTCTGGGCATTTTTTTATCCTCCTTTAAATAATTTTTATAAGGGTCTTACCCTTCAGTACAGCTATTGCAAATCCTTTAGGTTTGCAAATCTTCTGCGGCTTTCACCGCATACTGCCTACTTTTATTCGGGGCTTTGAGCTATATTCCGATTAACAAGTAGGTCTTTTGCGTTTTGGTTTCAGTCTTAAAACGCAACCGACTTTGCGCAATACTTACGCAGATTTTTGAAAGCAACCGCTTTCGGTTTGGGCAAACGTTCTATTACTTAGGGCGTTTTGCGCCGTACTTAGAACGAGACTGCTTACGCTTTGCAACGCCGGCAGTATCAAGCGCGCCACGAATGATGTGATAACGTACACCGGGCAAGTCCTTGACACGTCCGCCTCTGATCAAAACGGAGCTGTGCTCTTGAAGGTTGTGACCTTCGCCGGGAATGTAGACCGTACCTTCCTGCTTGTTGGTAAGGCGCACACGTGCGATCTTACGCATAGCGGAGTTAGGCTTCTTAGGAGAAGTCGTGGTGACGGACAAACATACGCCGCGCTTTTGAGGGCAGTTATCCAAAATAGGACTCTTGGATTTGTAGGTGATACGTTCTCTACCCTTCTTAATGAGCTGGTTGATAGTAGGCATATTTTTGACCTCCTTGTAAAAATTTGGAATATATTCTCAAAATTGCCCTTACGCAATTTAAAGAAAGCTTTGTGATAGGTTGTCCTTTTTTCGCGAATTTTAACCCTGCGAAACACGGTAAAAGGGCATAGTACACCCATACCGCTATTACAACAAGAAACATTTTACCATTTTTTGTTTGGCTTGTCAACTGTTTGAGCGTAAATTTTTTAAACTTTTTTCGCCTTTTTTATGAACAATCCCCGACGAAAGCCTACGTCGGGGAAAAGTACTCTTTTTATTTTATTTTCCGTTTAAACACGGCAATTTCATAGGGGCGGTATTTCTCGTTTCCGCTTTCGCTTGCGTAATTCGACAACACTTTTTCCCCCACTCCTTTTAAGGATATCTCTCTTTCCTTTTCAAAATTACAAACGACGGTAAAGATTTCTTCTTCCCCTTTTCGCTCGTAGACAAAACATCCCGTCCCCTTTTTCAAGGCGGTAAACGCACCTTGTCGCAAGGCGGAATTTTCACGGCGCAAAGCAAGTAATTTTTGATAAAAGGCAAAAACCGATTTATCCGAACGCCTATCCCGCTCTAAATTTACTTCTTCCGCGCGGGAATGAACGGGTATCCAGCTATCTTTTCGAGAAAAACCGTAATAGGGCGGAGTTTGCGTCCAAGCCATAGGTCGACGGGCGTTGTCACGACTGCCGAAGTTGATTTTTTTCATCAGCTCGCTCGCCGTGTATTTCAAACGGTTTTCTTCGAAATATTTGATAGTTTCCACGTCGCGAAAGCAACTTATTCCACGATAGCGCGGATTGACTGCGCCGTATTCCTGCCCTTGATACAAAAAGGGAATTCCCCGAAGCAAAAAGAAAATCGTAGCGAATGCCGTTGCGGACTCGTAGCGTAAATTCCTATCGTTTCCTAACCGCGAAAGATAAAAAGGTTGGTCGTGATTATCGGTGAAAAGAGTATACAACAGTCCGCGCTTTTGCGTAAAGTTCTGCCATTTGACGAGTGTTTTTTTCAGCTCGTCGAGCGAAAAGGGCGCGGGCGTAAACTTATCTTTTCGCCCAATTGAAAAATGGTCGAATTGAAAAACGCAAGTCAATTCCTTACGCTTTTCCCCGCAAACGGCGCGTATGGATTTCTCGTTAGCTTGACATTCTCCAACGAGAAACAGCCCTTCTTTATTCGCCCTGCGAAAAACTTTCCGCACGTATTTATGCAAGCGTGCGCCTTCGTACATTTTACCTTTTTTAAAATCCTTTGCGATAAAATCCAGCATATCGCAACGAAACCCGTCTACCCCTTTGTCTATCCAAAAATCGACGACCTTACGCATTTCTTCGCGTACTTTCGGGTTCGTCCAATTCAAATCGGGCTGTTCTTTCGAAAAGGAATGGAGATAATATTCCCCCGTTTCTTCGTCGTACTCCCACGCCGACCCGCCGACGAGACATTTCCAATTCGGCTTTGGCGTTTTCGACCAGTAATAATATTTACGGTAAGGATTGTTTTTAGATTTTCGGGATTCTTGAAACCATTGATGCTCAACGGACGTGTGGTTTGCGACTAAATCCATAAAGATTTTTATGTCGCGCGCGTGAAGCTTTTCTTTCAGCCGTTCCCAATCGGCAAACGTACCGAACTCTTTTGCGATAGAAAGATAGTCGGATACGTCGTAGCCGTTATCGGCGTTCGGGCTTTGATAGCACGGGCAAAGCCAAACGGCGTTTACCCCTAATTCTTTCAAATAATCGACCTTTTCGATAACTCCACGTAAATCCCCTACGCCGTCGTCGTTGGAATCGCGAAAGCTACGCGGATAAATTTCATACACGACCAAATCCAAAAACCGTTCGCGCTGTTTACTCGTCTTTTTCATACCCTAACAGTTTTTGCAATTTTGCTTGGAATTATACGCGAAAGAGATTGTTGCAATCGCTATCACTCGTTTGGGCGATTGCGGGGCGTTGCCCCACTGCTTCCTATCTTATAAAGTCTTTATAAAGGCAACTTCCCGCGAGCTTTCATCAGCTCTATGAAAATCTTCGCCGTCACGCACGCGTCGTCAAACGCGCGGTGGTGATTGAACGTAAAACCGTAGTAATCGGCTATCGAGTTTAATTTATAATTCGGGACTTCCCCCGCGCGAAAACGCTCTTGAGAAAGCGCGAGCGTGTCGAAAGGTTTATGCTCGAAAGAATAGCCGTTTTCGTTGCCGTAGTATTTCACGAAATCTAAGTCGAACTGCACGTTATGCCCGACTAAATACGCCCCGTCGGTGAATTTATAAAAATCCGCTATCACTTCTTCTATCGGGGGCGCACCGACTAAATCCGCGTCCACGATACCCGTGAGCTTGATAATTTCCGCCGACAGCTTATCCTTACACGCAACGAACGAAGAAAATTTCTCTTTCATTTCGCCGTTGATAATCTTTACTGCGCCGATTTCGATAATTTTATCCATTTTACCCATTGACGGTTGATGCACCAACCCCGTCGTTTCCAAGTCGAATACCACGAAAACGTTCTTTTTCAAATCTTCGGGCAAGCCTAAATTATCGAAAAATCTCGCCTGCGTGTAGTCTACGTATTCTTCCGGGAATACTTTATGATAAAATTTCGGCACGGGCTTACTCTGCCGTTTCACCGGCTCGAAATTTTCAGGCGGTCTGCCGAAATTAATTTTTGAAGTTTTAAACGACCGCCCGCCGTTATATTCTTCATTCTCGCCCGAAAGCACGATAAAATCCCCTGCCTTTAATTCGCGCACCTTGTCCACCGTTGCTTTTTTCGGAAAATACGTCGTACGCAAACTACCCGTACCGTCGGAAAGTGTGAGCGAAAAACGGGATTTCTCTACGTCTTCGTTTGTCTTTTCGTTGTGCTTAATATACTTGCGTTCTTCGAAAAAAGTCAGCGTACCGCATACGCAAAACTGCCCTTCAACCATTCCCGCATCTGCGATATACACCGCTTGTTTGGGCAATTCGTCTACTCCGTCGAGCTTCGAAAACTCACAAACGGGAAAGGCGCGAATTTCAGGAACGTATTCTTCTTCCGTTTCCGGCAATTCTTCCAAAACGCTTTCGTCTATTTGTTTTTCGACGATTTTCACGTCGCCGTAGAACGTTCCGCAAAACAGCGTTTTCAAATACGCGCTCACCGCATCGAGAATTTTCCCCGAAGAAAAAAGGGTTTGTTCGCCCGAAGCGATACGGAAAAAGAAATGCGCGCCGCTCGATAACGGCTCGATTTCGATATCTTCTTCCTGCATAAACGCCGCAGCGGCAGGAAAAGAAGCCGTTAAGTAGTTATAGACGGTTTTTCGCAATATTTCCTTATCGGGTACGCGTTTTATAATCTTGACGTCCGCCGAGAAACCGTTGGGCAAAAACTGCGCGGAAAAATTCCGAGCCTGCTCCGCTTCTTCCCCCGAATACGCTTTATCGGTAATCAAGGTAAACGTTGCAAGCGCGCGCTCTTTTTCCACGCTAATCCCCGAAAGGATCGCGTTTTTCAAGCCGTCCAGCTCCCGTACTTTTTTTAAATATTCCTGCGTTCTGTCAATCGCCATTTTCTAATAATATCCTTATTTCTTTGAAAAATTCTTCTTCGGCGTGTTCTGCCGAAACTTTTTTATACGCTTCCCCTTTTTTGAACAGCAAACAAAACCCGTTTCCGCCCGCAATCCCTAAGTCGGCGTCTTTGGCTTCGCCAGGACCGTTGACCACGCACCCCATAACGGCGATTTTCGCCCGCTTTTTCACGCCTTGCACGAACGCAGAAACCTTTTGCGCAAGCGACATACTCTCCCATAAACACCGACCGCAAGTAGGGCAGGAAACGACTTCGACGAAATTCTCGTCTAAGCCCGCCGCCCGCAAAATATTTTGCGCTGCGTAAATTTCTTTCACGGGGTCGTCGGTGAGCGACACGCGCAAAGTATCTCCTATTCCGTCTAAGAGCAAACTCCCAAGCCCGACCGCGCTTTTTAACACGCCCATTTCCGTCGTACCTGCTTCCGTCACGCCGATATGCAAGGGATAGTCCGTACGCTCGCTGAGTAGCCGATAGGCTTTCACGGTGAGCGGAACACTCGAAGCCTTGACAGAAACGACGATATCGTTCACGCCGTATTTTTCCAAAATGCGTACGTTATACAGCGCGCTTTCCACGAGCGCGTGTTCCGTTCTGCCGTATTTTTGCAAAAACTCAGGCTCGATACTGCCCGTGTTCGCGCCTACTCTAACGGGGATTGTATGACGTTTAATACAATCGGCAACGAGTTTAATTTCCTTTTCCCCGCCGATATTTCCGGGATTGATGCGCACTTTGTCCGCCCCGTGTTCTATCGCCATAACGGCAAGCTTTGCGGAAAAATGAATATCTGCAACCAGCGGAATTTTGATTTGGTCTTTGACTTTTTGGAAAGAACGGGCGTCCGCTTCGTCTAAAACCGCCGAGCGTACGATTTCACAACCCGCTTGTTCAAGCGCGTGAATTTGCGCTACCGTTTTCTCAATCTCCGAGATTTTTTCGGTAGTCATAGATTGAATTTTTACGGGCTCACCGCCGCCGACTTTCACCCCGCCGATATTCACCGCGCGCGTTGTTTTCGCTTGCATTATTTCTCCTTTTTCTCGGAAGATTTTTTCTCTTCTTTCATCATTTGCTTTAATTCAGACATAAAGGAAGATAAATCCTTAAACGAACGGTACACGGAAGCGTAGCGAACGTAGGAAACTTCGTCGGCTTTTTTCAAGCGCTCCATGACCATTTCCCCGATTTCTTTTGTGGTGATTTCGCTTTCCATACTGTTATACACTTGTTTGGAAATATCGGCTACGATATCGTCGATAACCGCCATCGGCACGGGGCGTTTTTCGCAGGACTTAATAATCCCGTTGCGAATTTTCTCCGCGTTGAACGCTTGGCGCATACCGTTGTTTTTCACCACGAGCACGGGGATCACTTCTATCGTTTCATACGTCGTAAATCGTCTGCCGCAACCCGTACATTCTCTACGGCGACGAATGGTTCTGTCGTCGTCGGCAGAGCGGGAGTCGATTACCTTGCTTTCCGTGCAATCACAATATAAACATTTCATACTTTCTTCCCTTTCCTTTCGCGAATATTCTTCACTTCTTTTTCATACCCCCGATCGCTCGGCGTATAATAAACTTTGTCTTTGAGCGCGTCGGGCAAATATTGTTGTTCTACGTACCCCCCGTAGTTATGCGGATACTTATAATTCAGCGATTGCGCCTTATCTTCCTTGCTTCCGAACGAATTGTCTTTTAAGTACGGCGGTACGCTATCGTCGCGAACGGTGCGTGCGTCTTCTTTCGCCGCGTACATTGCGTTGACGACAGAGTTGCTTTTTTCCGCTTCGCATACATAGATAATGGCTTCCGATAAAGGAATCATTGCTTCGGGATAACCGATTTTTTCAAGCGCGTACATTGCCGACGTCGCTATTTGCAACGCGCGCGGGTCTGCCATACCCACGTCTTCCGCCGAATGTACGACCAACCGACGGGCAATTAACATAGGGTCGCAACCGCCTTCAATCAGGCGCATAGCGTAGTAGAGCGCGGCGTTAGCGTCGCTCCCCCGCAAAGACTTACAAAACGCCGACAGAAAATCGTAGTAGCTGTCTTCGTTATACGCAAGGGATTTTCGTTGAATAGATTCTTCGGCATCCGCAAGCGTGATATGCACTTTCCCCGTTTCGTCGGGGGGCGTGGTAATCGCCGCGAGTTCCAGCGCGTTATACGCCGTTCTCAAATCCCCGCCTGCAATGCGGGCAATATGGTTAATCGCTTCGTCGTCCGCTTGGATATTCATTTTTCCAAGCCCTTTATGACGATTGGTTATCGCCGTTTGTAAAGCCTCTTTAATATCGTCTTGGGAAAGTCTTTTAAACTCGAACACCCTGCATCTCGACACGATAGCAGGGGTCATAGAAGCGTAGGGATTTTCCGTCGTCGAGCCGATAAAAATAATCGTACCCTGTTCGATCGCAGGCAACAGCGAATCGCTTTGCGTTTTGTTAAAACGGTGGCATTCGTCGAGCATTAAATAGGTGCGTTTTCCGTATAATTTTAAATTTTCTCTTGCCGTTTCAACGGCTTTTTTCACGTCCGCCACCCCAGCGTTGACGGCGTTGAGCTTGATAAACTCCCCGTTCGTGCCGAGCGCGATAATATTCGCAAGCGTGGTTTTTCCCGTGCCGGGCGGTCCCCAGAAAATACAGCTACCCAGTCTATCGCTTGCAATCGCGCGCCTTAACAGCGAGCGTTCGGAAACGATATGTTTTTGACCGATAAACTCGTCGAGCCTGTTCGCACGCATTCTTTCCGCGAGCGGTTTCGCCGAAGCTTCGTTGTGATTAAAATCAAATAAATCCATCATTGAGCGCGCTCTGCCCCCTTTTCGTTTGCTTAGATCCCCGCCTGATAAGCCCCGATAAGCTTACATTCAAGCGTTTTTTTCCGTACTTCTTTTAACAGCTCTTGCGTACTTTCTTCTTGAATATCGCAATCCGCTTCGATAAAAAAACGATAATCGCCGGGTCTGTCTTTGACGGGTCGGCTTTCAATTCTCGTCATATTCACCTTTCTGTTTGCAATAATCGCAAGCAATTCCAACAAACTACCCGGTCTATGCGGACAAACGGCGGAAAAGAACACGCGCGAGCTTGTTTTCGGCAAATACTCTTCCCCCTTTTTCACGAGCAAGAAATGCGTGAAATTATTTTTTTCGTCGGAAATACATTCTTCGCTAAGCACGAAACCTTTGTGCAAATTTTTAATATGCGCGCCGACGATCGCCGCGCTTTTGCCCGATTCGTCTTCTAAGGCTTTGGCAAGCCCAAACCCCGTAGACTCCGTTTCACGAAGGGATGCAAAAGGAATTTCACGGCTCAAAAATTTCGCGCATTGATCAAGCGCTTGACGGTGAGAATACACACGCCCTATTTCCGAAAAGGCTACTCCTTGTTTATACGCTAAGCGTTGCTCTACCCGTAAAACAAGTTCTTTTACGGCGTATAATCCGTCCGCGCTTTGCAATAAGTCTAAATTTTGCGAAACGCCGCCTTGCAAGCTGTTTTCAATCGGCAACGCCGCCCCGTCAACTCTGCCCGACTGCACGGCTTCCACCACTTCGGGGAAATTGCGAAAAGGGATACATTCGTGCCACTTCGCGCCGTCTTTATTTTCTTCTAAAAATTTTTGCGCGGCAAGATGAGAAAAACTCCCTTCCGGTCCTAAATACGCAATTTTCATAAGCTTACTCCTTTTTTTCTACGCCTTACACGAGTTCGGCAATTTCAAACAACAGCCGTTCGGTATCTTCCCAGCCCAAGCAAGGGTCGGTGATCGACTTGCCGAACACTTCGTCTTCTTTTTGATTTCCTTCCACCAAAAAGCTTTCGAGCATAAACCCTTTGACGATCTTTTTAAACGCTTCGTCAAACTTACGGTTTTGCATTACTTCCGCCGCCACGCGCATTTGCTGACGGTGTTGTTTGCCTGAATTCGAATGGTTGCAGTCAATCACGATCGCAGGGTTTTCCAGCTTACTGTCGCGATACATTTTTTCAAGTTGCATCACCGTTTCGTAGTGAAAATTCGGCACGTCCAAGCCCGCGCCGTCCACACCCCCGCGCAATATCGCGTGCGCGTACGGGTTTCCATCTGAACGGACTTGATAGTTTCGATATTTAAAAATCTGCGGACTTTGCGCCGCAAAAATAGAATTGATCAGCGCGAGAATATTTCCGCTCATAGGATTTTTTAAGCCTACGGGCGCATCCACCCCACTCGCCACTTGACGGTGCAGTTGATCTTCAACGCTCCGCGCGCCGACGGCGTGATAGGACAATAGATCTTCAACGTACGCCGTGTTTTCAGGATATAACATTTCGTCTGCCGAAGTCAAGCCCGAAGCGTTGATTGCGGCAAGGTGCAAGGCGCGAATACTCTTGACCCCGCGAATAATATCCGCTGCCCCCGCAGGGTCGGGTTGTAAGAACATTCCCTTATATCCCACCCCTTTGGTACGGGGTTTATTTGTATAAATTCTCGGCACGATTACGAGCTTGTCCTTGACTTGTTCGTTAATTTTACCAAGCCGAGAGATGTATTCAAGAGTAGGCGCGGACTCGTGCGCAGAGCAAGGTCCGACGATTACGAGCAT
>CAJGCN010000054.1 GCA_904501815.1 uncultured Clostridia bacterium | reverse complement strand
ACAAGAAAAATTTTCTTTTTCATACCAAACCTAAAAATTTACTGACGAGCGCAAGCATACTTTCCAAAATCGGTAAAGCTAAAACGAGAATAGTAAGTTTTCCACCAAGTACGACTTTATCCGCCAGCGAATTATTTCCAAAATCACTTAAAATGCCCGCGCCAAATTCCGTCAAATACCCAACGCCTACGATTTTTAATAAAATTTTCATAATCCCCGCTTTCATTCCCGAAGCGGAAGCGATTGTGGCAAGGATATTTATACTGCTTTGCAGTAAATCCATAATAAAAATCAAAATGACGATTACGCCCGCAACGCCTACGGCAAAAGAAAGTTCTGGCTTAGTGCTTTTGAGAAGAATGGACGTGACTGCCGTAATCAGCGCAACGCCGATAATTTTAAATAATTCCATACTCCACCGCTACGTTAGATTAAAAATCCGTTGAATTTCGTTAAATAAATCTCCGACCATTCCAACGACGACCGTCAACACGATAATTAACCCCACGATACTCACGAGCGTTGCGATATCGTCGCGATCGGACTTTTTTAAAACCTGACAAATGACGGTGATGATAATGCCTACCGCCGCTATTTTAAATAAAATCGAAATATCCATTCTCTTTCCTTTATACCATCAAGATTAGCAAGGTCAATCCTAATAAAAACCCTAATTTAATATATAAATCACTATACCGTTGACTTTGTTTTTCGCTTTCTTCTTTCCATTCTGCAAGCTGTTTCCTAACGCCGGAAAAATACTCCTTTTGCGAAAGGCTATCCCCTTTCCCGAACATAGAAAAGTAATCGAGCGCAAAAGCCTTTTCTTCCGTCTTTAAAAAATCATATTCTTGTAAAACGGACGAAAATACGGAATTTCCAGCCGATTTTTGTCGTAATGAGTCAAAAAAACCTTTTAATAGCTTTTCAAACTCCCCCCGACAAGGATACTTTGCCGCAAATTCCATAATCGGGCGTTTATAATAAGATACTTCGTTTAAATACCGTTCGTTAAACTGCGTAAATTCGGCAAAAAAGCGTTTTCTCAATCGGTATTTTTTTGAAAAAAAGCGACCGCAATAGCTCGTAAACAACACGATCGCAATACCTAAAAATAGCTTCATACTTCTCCTATTTTCATTTTTTCGCCCGCTTTATTAAATATTTCTTTGATAACGCCAAGCTTATCCGTTCGTAAAAAAATATAACGGTCAAACACGCCTTTAAAGGGTTCGTCTAAATGTTCCATACTGTCAAAATGCGCGCTTGCTAACGTGTGCACCCCACCGTCAATCGCTTTTTTAACGGCGAGAATATCCCGAGCGGAAAGCTCGTCCGTTATAATCACGTCGGGGCGCATAGCCCGTATCCCCCCTTCGAAAGCGTGCAGTTTATCCGCATACGTTAAAATGTCGCTCGTTCCCCCTAAATCACCCGCAGAAAGCTCTCCGCGCTCGTCGCACACGAGAATGTTATTACGAGTATTTTCGCTTATTAAACGGCTTAAATCCCTAAGTAAAGTCGTTTTTCCAAGTCCGGGCGGGGAAAGCAATAAAAGATTTTTCAAACCATCGGAAAGGCATAAATCGTAAATGGTTTGTCCGCAGCCGACCACTTCGTGCGGTACGCGTATGCAAAGGGAATAAATTTTTCTAATACTGAGCGGTTCGCCCTTTTCATAAACGTATTCTCCTGCAAGTCCTATTCGTTCGCCGTGTTCCGCCGTGATAAACCCGTGCTTAATTTGCTCTTCTACGGAATACACGGAAAATTTCCCCGCCGCATAAACCGTATCTGAAATATCTGAAAACGAACATACGATTCCTTCGCTTGCCTTGTCCGTCAACCCAAAAGGAGATAAATACTTATAAACGCCTGCATAGTTGACGGTAGTCGGTTTTTCCGCGCGCAATCGAAGTTCGTAAACAAATTTTTGATTGACGTAGCGAAGTCCGTTCTTGATTTGTTCAGGTAAAAATTCAAGCATCAATATACTATATGGTCAAGCTTTCTTTTTTAGAACTAAAAACACCCTTTCATTCGAAAAGGTGTTTTTACAAAGGAGAGTATGAAAAATTTACTTCGTGTAGTCTTTTAAAAGCTCCGTACTCTTATCCACAAAATCGGATAATTCTTCGGGAGAAAGTTTTTTATAGGAAAGCATTGCAAGGTAATAAATTTGATTGACTACGAACGCACGTTTTTCTTCCGATAATTCGCAAAGTCCCGAAACGACGGGGTTAGAAAGGTTTAAAAGAAGAGTTGCGTTTTTGGTCGGGTCGGTAGCGTCCATACCGTAAAATCCGCTCATTTCAGACATTCTGCGAATAAATTCTTCCACCGTGATAATCGCGGGAACTTTATCCGTCTTGAAATTTTCAGCTTTAACTTGGATTTCTTTATTGACGAGATGTTCTTTAAAGATATCCACAATTTTTTTCTGTTTTTCTTCGTCTGCGTTCTCACCTTTTAATGCTCCGTCCATATCTGCGTCAATGCGCACGAACCGACAGGCTTTCGGGTTTTTATATTCGATAAAGCTTACGAAATGCGGGTCGATATAGGTATCGCAAAGAATGGCGTCAAGCCCCGCTTCTTTAAACATAGCGATATATTGCGCCTGTTGCGCTTCGTCGGAAACGCAGTAAACGGCTTTGGCTTGCTTGCCTTCTTTCGCTTCTTCTTCGGTAAGTTCTTCTCCGAAATAGTCTTTTAAGGGGGCAAATTCCCCTTTCAAATTCTTAAAGATAAGAATATCTTTCACCTTATCGTAAAAGTCTTCGTCTTTCATACAGCCGAACTTAATAAAGGTAGCGATATCTTTCCAGCACGTTTCGTAGCGTTCGCGTTCGGTGTTAAACAACGCTTTCAACTTATCCGCAACCTTTTTCGTAATGTGCTTGGAAATCTTTTGTACTTGCTTATCGTTTTGTAAAAAGCTTCTCGATACGTTCAAGGGAATATCAGGGCAATCGATTACACCGTTTAACAGCATTAAAAATTCAGGAATAACTTCCTTAATATTATCCGCGATAAACACTTGATTGCAATAAAGCTTGACCTGCCCTTTTTCGAGCTGTACTTGTTCTTTTTTAACTTGCGGGAAATATAAGATACCTTTTAAGCGGAAAGGATAATCCATATTTAAATGAATCCAGAACAAAGGCTCGCTGTAGTCCATAAAGGTTTCACGGTAGAAATTCTTATATTCTTCGTCCGTACATTCTTTAGAGTCTTTTAAATATAAAGGTTTCGGGTTATTGAGCGGTTTATCCTTTTCATTGTCCCCCGTAGGATTTAAATAAATGGAATACGGCATAAACGAGCAATACTTTCTTAATAACTCGCGTACGCTAAACTCTTTAAGAAAATCTTCTTCGCCTTTGGCGATATGCATTACGATTTTCGTACCGCGCGCTTGCTTGCCCGTTTCGGAAATGGTATACGTGGAATTTCCGTCTGATTCCCACTTTACCGCAGGTTCGTCCTTATAGCTTTTCGTGTAGATTTCTACTAAATCAGAAACCATATACGCCGAATAGAACCCTAACCCGAAATGCCCGATAATCCCGTCACCCGAAGCGTTTTCGTATTTTTGCAAGAAATCTTCTGCGCCCGAAAAAGCGATTTGCGTGATGTATTTTTCTACTTCTTCCGCCGTCATACCAATCCCGTTGTCTTCAACGGTCAGCGTTTTTGCTTTTTCGTCTACGTATACGTTAATTCTATATTCTTCTTCCGTCTTTTCTGTTTCGCCCATTGCTACGAGCTTGTCGAATTTAGTGATAGCATCTACGCCGTTGGCTACGATTTCACGAAGAAAAATGTCTTTATCGGAATACAGCCACTTTTTTATAATCGGCATCATATTCTCGCTTGAAATTTTAATTTTGCCTTGTTTATCCATAGTTCTTTCTCCTTAAAACGTATTCTTTTATTCGAATATTTATTTATAAACGAAAAAGCCCGCTTTTAATCAACTTAAAAGCAGACTTTTTGAATTATTTTATCAAATTTAAAAGCTTAGGAATTATTACCGATAAGATCCGCAATGGAAACTTCGCCTAAATCGCCTTCTTTCCATTCCGTAGGTTCTTCGTCAAGCTTAGGAGCTCTGGGTTTTCTGGATTTTTCCTTGCCTTCTTCCCCTTCAGCCTTCGCTTTGGATTTTCTTTCCGTATTTTCCGGCTTAGGTTCTAACGCCTTAATGGAAAGGGTCATCTTCTTTTCTTCGCAATCAAGCTTCAAAATCTTTGCATCGATTTCTTGACCGATCGTAAGAGCCGTCGTGGGGTTTTCAAGGTATTCGTGAGAAATTTGAGAAACGTGAACTAACCCGTCGATTCCTTTTTCAACTTCTACGAATGCACCGAACGGAACGATTCTAACAACCTTACCGTGAATTACATCGCCTTCCGCATATTTTTCAGCCGCAAGTTCCCAAGGTTGCGCTTGCAACTGCTTATAACCGATAGAAACCTTTTTGGATTCTTGGTCGATTTTCAATACTTTAAATTGATATTTCTTGCCGATTTCCAAAACGTCCGTCACTTCTTTTACGCCCGTCCAAGACAAATCGGAAACGTGCGCAAGGCAATCAAAACCGTTTACGGATACGAATGCGCCGAACGCCGTCGCTCTTTCCACTTTACCTTCTACAACGTCGCCAACGTTAATGGAAGCGAAGAATTCCGCTTCTTTCGCTGCTCTTGCCGCATCTCTCGCTTCCTTTTCTTCCACGAGAATTACGCGTTGAGAAGCAATGATTTCCTTTCTTCTTTCAGATTTGATTTCAAGCACTCTTAAACGAAGCTTTTTACCCACGTATTTTTCAAGGTCTTTCACAAAACCGTTGCGAATTTCACGTGCGGGAATAAACACGGCGTACGAACCGAGTTGCGCCGTAAGACCGCCCTTGTTAAAACCGGTACATTCCAAGCTAAATTCTTTACCGTCTTTAATTTCCGCGAGCATCGCTTCTTCTTCTTTAAGCTTTTTAATCGATTTTTGAGAAAGCTTAACGGGGTTGACGGACATTACCATCAGTTCAATTTCTTCACCGACTTTAGCAGCATATTCGTCTTTGTTGTAGACCTCACCTTCTACTTCATCCTTGTCGAGCAGTATTTCTTTCTTCGTGTTGGGAAGTAATACTGCAACGCCGGATTCGTCTGCCGACGAAATCGTAGCCGTAATCAACTGACCTTTTTTGAACTTCTGTTGACTGTCCAAGTTCGCAACAACTTCTTCCATCGTTGCTTTTGCTTCTGTTTCCATTTCCATTTTTAAGAGAACCTCCTGAGTTTGCGCGTTCGGGGCGCTTGCGCCCGTCACAATTCCTACCTTTTTAAATCTTTTGATTTTTTTATAATTTAGATCGTCAAAACGCTCTAAGCGAAAAACGTTTTCACAATACTGCTTGCAGATATCGAAAAGCTTATTCGTGTTGCTGCTGTTCAAGCCTCCGATTACTACCATTGCGTCGCATTGTTTAGCGAGTTCGCACGCTTCGTTTTGCCGTCTTATAGTAGTATAGCAAATTGTTTTAAAAATTTCAACTGTTTTTAAAGGCTTATCGTTAAGAATTTTAATAATTTTTTCAAATTTTTCGTCAGAAAAGGTCGTTTGGGCGACTACGGCGCAATTTTTTCCCTCTAAAACGGAAAAATCGTCTTGTTCTGATGAAAAAATATACGCAGAGTTTTCACACCAACCGTTTAAGCCGATTACTTCAGGGTGCGTGCGTTCCCCTACGATTACGACGGTTTTCCCTTTTCGAAAATTTTCGTCTACGATTTTTTGCGTACGGCGCACGAACTCGCAAGTGCAGTCAATCACGTGAAATTCTCTCTTTTCACATTCTTCGTAGACTTTTTTGCCTACGCCGTGCGAACGGATAATGAGCGTTGCCCCGCGTGGCACGTCGAAAAGATTCTCCACCGTGATAATTCCACGTTTTCGTATCTCTTCCACGACGACGGGATTGTGGATAATCTCACCGTACAAATAAGTATTTTCGGGATTTACCGACATAGCCGTGTCAACTGCCTTTTTCACGCCACTACAAAATCCGCCGTTTTTTGCAAGTAAAATTTCCATTCTTTACGCCTTTTTTTGCTTTTTCGCCTTTTTTTCGTCGAGAAAACGCTTGTGGTCCGCTTTTAAATCGAGAATTTTTTGATAGAGTTTTCCGTCCGCTTCCGCAAGAGTTTCTTCCGTCATTTTCACGCCGTAATATTCCGAAAGTTCAAAAGGCTCGCCGATAATGATATGCGTCATACGGAAAAAACGGGGTTTTTTATAAATCGCCATCGGGATAATCGGCGCTTTGGCTTTGATTGCCATCATTGCCGCTCCACCTTTAAATTCCAGCATTTCCTGTTCCGTCTTATTTCTCGTACCTTCGGGGAAAATTGCGATTTTTTCACCGTTTTTAAGGCATTTTAAAGAGTCCATTACCGCGCGCACGTCCGTTCCGTCGCGGTTTACGCCGATAATGCGTAAACCTCTGCAAAACAACCCGTAAACGGGGTGGCTTAAAATTGATTTTTTCGCCAAATAGTGAATACCTTCCCACGTCGTACAAGCAGGGTATACGGGGTCGAAAATACGGTAATGATTGCAAATATAAATCGCCGCTCCGTCCTCTACTTTACGTTTGCCGTAGAAACGGAATGGCAATATCAACCAAATAAACGGTACGACGATTACGCGCAACACGTTCATCAACACGTTGATATGTCTGCCTTTCTTATTCGCTTTCACGCAAATATCGTATTTTTTTTGTTTCTTTTCTTTTTTCGGTTTGCTCGCTTGCTCAACGGGCGGTTGCTTTTCTTCCATAACGACCTTCCGATTAGATTTTTGATTGAATAATACTTTTAATTTTTGCAACGACTTCGTCGACGTTCATTTTCGACGTATCTAACAAATACGCGTCGTCTGCTTTTTTAAGGGGGGAAAATTCCCGTTCGCTATCTTGTTTATCACGTTTAACGATTTCTTCGTGTAAAGTTTCAAACTCTACCGTTTGTCCACGCGCTTGCAATTCTTTATATCTTCTTTCCGCGCGGATTTTACTGTCTGCCGTGATGAAAAATTTGAATTTCGCGTTAGGAAGTACCGTTGAGCCTATATCCCGTCCGTCGAGAACGCACGACATTTGTTTCGCGATTTCCCGTTGCATTTCCACCATTTTCAATCTTACCGCTTTATGAGCGGAAATATCCGAAGCCGCCATTGAAACGGCGTTTTCGCGAATGGCTAAAGAAACGTCTTCCCCGTCTAAAATCGTGTGTTGCGCGCCGTCTTTATACTCCACCTTTAAATTAAGCGTAGGCAATAATTTTTCTACCCCTTTGCTATCTTTAGGCGATACCTTTTCTCGAAGTGCTTTTAAAGCACAAGCGCGATACATTGCGCCCGTATCCAAATATAAGATATTATAATCGCGCGCAAGAATTTTTGCTACGGTACTCTTTCCGCTCCCCGCAGGTCCGTCGAGCGCGACGTTGAAAATTTCCGAAATATCTTTTCTCAAAACCTTTGCTCCCCTTTGATAAATATGCTTTGCCGTTCTATTTTCCGTTTGCTCAATAAGCAACATTAACCGAATACAAAGCTTTAATCCCCCGTCGATTTCCGGTTCTACGCAAGCAAACAAGGGCGCGTAATCGTAGCCACATTCTCTTGCTGCTTTGGCGGGGTGATAGGAATGAATATCCGCCGTAAGCGAGAACACGAACGAACGAACTTCTTCCTTTTTAATAGCGTTTTCTTGAAATACTTCGTCAAGTAAATCTTTTACCGCAACCGAGATTTCTTGCGGCGTATCCTTCGCGATAGTGGTCGCTCCCCTGATTACCGTCATAACGCACTTCCTTAAATCCTTTAGCAATTTATATGGTATTATTATACAATAAAAGCAAAAAACAGTCAAGCTTTTGCTGGGCAAAACTCCTATTCTTAACCAAAAAAGCCGTTTATTTTATAGTATTTCCTGCCGCAAAGCCCGTAGCAAACGCGATTTGCATATTAAATCCACCCGTCAAAGCGTCTACGTCGAGGACTTCTCCCGCAAATTTTAAACCTTCAACGAGCTTACTTTCCATCGTTTTAGGATTGATTTCCGAAAGCTCTATCCCACCCGACGTGATAATCGCTTCTTCAAATCCACGCAAACTTTCCGCTTTAAACGGCAAATCTTTTAATGCTTTTAGCAGGTTTCCCCTTTCTTCTTTCGTGATAGAGTTCACGTTTTTATCTTGCGAAATACGCGCAACCGACAATACGACACTAATTAACTTCTGCGGTAAAAGATCGACGAGCGCATTAAAAATTTTCTTATTTTTATGCGTTTCAAAATCACGCAAAATCCGTTTATCTAACGTTTGATCGTCTAACGCAGGTTTTAAATCTAAGTGAATAGACAAGGTTTTTATCGGCAAACGGTTGATATAAGACGAAGCCGTAAGCACCAAAGGACCGGAAATTCCAAAATGCGTGAATAACATCTCGCCAAAACCGCTGTATACGATTTTGTCTTGATTTTTAACGGTTAAGCAGACGTTTTTTAAGGATAAACCTTGCAAATTTTTATGCGTAGCGCCAACGAGATTGAGCCCGCAAAGCCCGCTTTTTAAAGGAATTATCGTATGCCCAAGATCGCTTGCAAAGCGATATCCGTCCCCCGTTGACCCCGTTGTAGGATAACTCATTCCGCCCGTTGCAATCACTACGCAATCGCAAGCATATTCCTTTTTGTCTGTTTGCACGCCTACTATGCGACACATAGGTATTATACCACGCGTAGAACCTTGACTTATATCAGACATAGGTATTGTATTTGGCATAGTAATTAGCTTTACTACTTT
>CAJGCN010000053.1 GCA_904501815.1 uncultured Clostridia bacterium | reverse complement strand
TTGAATTATCAAAACTTTAACTCTAGTCATTTTGTTGTTCTACCTTATAAAAATAGGGAGATTTTAGAGATTTTTTTGTACTAACGCATTAAAGTAAAGCACATTTGTCTAAACGATAAATGTGCTAATTTTTTGTATTTTTAGGGCTTTTTAAGCCCTTTTTTGATTATTTTGATAAAATTTTGATAATGAGAAAACGAAAACGGCGTAGTTAGGTTGTCTAAATTCCTAAAAGCGCCGTTTGACTTTTTTAATAACTAACCTTAATTAAGTACAACATTTTACACTCCCACGACGGGACTTGAACTTAAAATTTACTAATTTTATTAAAATAGATTAAAAAAAGAAGTATTTATGGGGATTTTGTCATGCTAAAGCGCCACATCAAACGGGCTTTGAGCGCAAAACTCAAAGCCCGTTTGATTATATAAACCGTATAAAATATTCAAAGCCGAAACCCAAAACAGATTTCGGCTTTGCCTTACTTATTTTTTAGTTTTTAGAAAGAAGTGGGAACGAAGAAATAGATAATAAACAGCACCGCGATAATAATCGTGACAACGTGCAAATCCCAAACGGGTTTTACCTTTTCTTCCCCTTCCTTGCCCTTACCGAACTTATACGCGATAAGCGAGCAAAGATATCCGAATACGTCGATTAAAACGTAAGACAAAATACCAAACCCGATACCGTCGGTAATCGAATAGCCAAGAGGCATCATAGCGATCGTAAGGAACGCAGGAACGAAATTCTTAACGCCGTCAATTTTAATATTCTTTGCGCCTTTAAGCATTAACGCACCAACCCAAAGAAGAGCGGAAGCAGCCGCTGACGTTGGAATAGAGGCAAATATCGGCAATAAGAAGATAGAAAGCAAGAACAAAATAGCCGTCGTCAAAGCGGTCAAACCCGTCTTACCGCCAGCCGCAATCCCTGCGCCCGATTCTACGAACGTCGTGACCGTCGAAGTCCCGAACAATGCGCCTGCGCAAGTCGCAAACGAATCGGAGTACATAATCTTATTATAATAAAGGGGTTTCCCGTTTTCCATAAGCCCTGCCGCTTCACAGCAACCGACGCAAGTACCCATCGTATCAAACATATCGATCATACAGAACGTGATAACCGTCATAATACAAGGCATCAAAAGCGCGTTTTTATCCCAACTAAACCCTTCCGTGAATGCGGAGAAGAACGTACCGCCTTCGCTTGCTTCAAACGAGAAGAAGTTTTCAAAATACGTCCAGAATTCCCAAGTATAGCCCGACCAAGTCGTCACGCCCAAAGGAATCCCGATAACCGTACCGACCGCAATACCGATAATAACCGCACCTTTTACGTTAAAGTGCGAAAGCACCGCGATTACGATAAAGCCGATCAAGCAAACGAGCGCACCGCCGATAACGGACATATCCCAGCTTGAGAATTTCACTACGTCAACGAGCGTACCCGTGCCAGGAATAAGGAAAGCGCCCAGCTCGCCTAAATCCACAGACGATTGTCCAGGAACGATAATTCCAGCATTTACCAAACCGATAAAGGCAATAAACAAACCGATACCGACGGAAATCGAACCTCTTACACATTCGGGAATACCGTCGTAAATAAGTTCTCTAATCGATACGCCTTTTACGGTAATTATAGACAACAACAAGAACAATACGCCCGAAATCAAAACGAGCAACATTGCATTGCCAAACGAGCAAGCAAACCCGAGCGAACCGCCGAGCAAACCGCCCACCATTGAGTTCAATCCAAGACCGGGCGCTTGCGCCAACGGCAATTTGGCGAGAAACGCCATAAGTATAGTACCAACAAAAGCCCCGAGCGCCGTAGCGATAAATACCGACGGCCATAAAACCCCCGAACGCGTCCAATCGTTCGTGATCAAACTGGGGTTGAGCGTGAGAATGTACGCCATTGCAAGGAAAGTGACAATCCCCGCAACGATTTCCGTTTTTACGCTCGTCTTCTTCTTTTCCGGGTCAAAACCCAGAAGCGTGCAAAACTTGTTCATCAAAGAACCTCCTTATGATTTTTCGCGCTTTCCGCACGAACTTATCTTTATTTTATCACATTTAGAAAATTATTGCAAGGGTTTGAATGAAAGTTTTCGACGATTTTCGACAACTCTTTTTAACGCGCTTTTTATTTTCAATCAATTTTCTCTATTCCCTTGACATGTATTATGCAAATATGCTATAATATACCAAATTAAAAGAACAAGGAGAACTCTTTTATGATTGATATGACTTTACTCAAAACCGTAGACCCCGAAATTTACGAAGCCATGCAAAGTGAGCTTTGCCGTCAGCGGGAAAATATAGAATTGATTGCCAGCGAAAATCTCGTTTCCCCCGCAGTTTTGGCGGCAGCAGGGTCGCATTTAACCAATAAATACGCCGAAGGTTTACCCTCCAAGCGCTATTACGGCGGTTGTCAATACGTAGACGTAGCGGAAAATCTCGCGCGCGATCGTTTAAAACAGCTCTTCGGTTGCGACCATTGCAACGTACAGCCCCACAGCGGCGCGCAAGCGAATACCGCCGTCTATTTTGCTATGTTAAAACCCGGCGACACGGTAATGGGTATGGACTTATCACACGGCGGACACTTAACGCACGGCTCGCCCGTCAACCTTTCTGGCACGTATTTTAAATTCGTTGCCTACGGCGTTTCCCCGAAAACGGAAACACTCGACTACGACGAAATGGAAAAAATCGCTATGGAATGTAAGCCCAAGATGATCGTTTCCGGCGCAAGCGCGTATCCCCGCACGTTAGATTTTAAGCGTATCCGTGAAATTTGCGACAAAGTCGGCGCGTATATGATGGTAGATATCGCGCATATCGCAGGGCTCGTGGTGGCAGGCGAACACCCGTCCCCCGTCCCTTACGCCGATTTCGTGACGACGACCACCCACAAGACCTTACGCGGACCGCGCGGAGGCGTGATTATGTGCAAGGAAGCATACGCAAAGCAAATCGACAAAGCGGTATTTCCCGGCACGCAGGGCGGACCTTTAATGCATATTATCGCGGCGAAAGCGGTGGCGTTTAAAGAAGCGTTAGCTCCTGAATTTAAAGAATATCAAAAGCAAATCGTGAAAAACGCGGCGGCGATGGCTGACGAATTCCAAAAAAACGGTATTCGCTTGGTTTCGGGCGGTACGGACAATCATTTAATGCTTTTGGATTTGCGCGAAACGGGCGTGACGGGCAAGGAATTAGAGCGTATGCTCGACGAAGTGCATATCACGGCGAACAAAAACACTATTCCTTTTGAAACGACTTCCCCGTTTATCACGAGCGGACTTCGCGTCGGTACTCCTGCCGTCACTTCGCGTGGCTTTAAGGAAGAAGAATGTCGCTTAGTAGCTCGCTTGGTGGCGCGCGTTATCAAGGAAAAGGAAGCTTGCTTTGAAGAAGTCAGCGCACAAGTCAAAGACCTTTGCGCGCGTTTCCCCGTCTACGAAAACGATATCCGATAAAATCTTTGACGAAAATCAAAAAAAGTATACGAAAACACGGTTGCAAAAACAACCGTGTTTTAATTTATCTCCGCAAAAAATTCGTCGTAGGTAATATCGAAAAGGTTTACGAGCGCAATAATATAACTCGCTTTCGGCTCGTTTACCCCGCGCTCCCAATAGTCCACCGCTTTTTGGCTCACGCCAATCTCTTGCCCAAGCCGTTTTTGCGACAATCCCTTTTCTATTCTTAATTCTTTAATCTTTTCCCCAATTTTCATACTACTATTATAGAAGAAATCTTCTTAAATTGCTTGACAAAGAAGAAAACTTCTTGTATAATAATATCGAAAAATTAAAAAACGTTTATCATTTTTTGAAAAGGAGTTCGAAATGTCAGAAAATAATGATGAAAACGGGAGCAGGGTTATTTTTCATTTGTTTATGTGTTTGATTACCGCAGGTCTATGGTCAATCGTATTAGCCGTACGAATTTTGCTGATAATGCTGAAAAAACGATAATACTTACGCAAAAAAATACGAGAACGGTTTTTCCGCTCTCGTGTTTTTATTTACTTGTTTTGGATATATTCGTCGATAGCTTTCGCCGCAATTTTACCTGCGCCCATTGCTTTAATAACCGTCGCTGCGCCCGTAGCCGCGTCGCCACCGCAATACACTCCTTCCATCGAAGTTTTCCCAACTTCGTCCACCGCGATTTCTCCGCGACGGAGCGTTTCTAAGCCGGGCGTAGTCGCTTTCAACAAAGGATTAGGCGAAGTACCAAGCGACATAATCACGCAATCGGCGGGAATGACAAATTCGCTTCCTGCAATTTCTTTGGGAGAACGGCGACCGCTTTCGTCGGGTTCGCCAAGCTCCATACGGATACATTCAATCCCGTTCACCCAGCCGTAGCGGGGGTCGCGCGGGTCAGTAATTTCGGTTGCTAAAATACGGGTAGGGTTGGTCAAAAGGTCGAAAATAATCCCTTCTTCTTTGGCGTGTTCAATCTCTTCACGACGGGCGGGCAATTCTTCTTCTCCACGACGGTAGATGATATGCACTTCCGCGCCCAAACGCTTTGCCGTTCTCGCCGCGTCCATTGCAACGTTCCCACCGCCGACTACCGCCACGATTTTACCGTGTTGAATAGGCGTGTGGCTATCGAAACGATAGGCTTTCATTAAGTTTGAACGGGTTAAAAATTCGTTAGCGGAATAGACGCCTTTCAAGCTTTCGCCGGGAATATTCATAAACTTCGGCAAGCCAGCGCCCGAGCCGATAAACACCGCTTCGAAACCGTATTCTTTTTTCAATTCTTCAATCGTGATAACTCTGCCGATAACCATATTCGTTTCGACTTTCACGCCGAGCGCTTTTAAATTGTCCACTTCTTTTTGTACGATTGCTTTGGGTAAACGGAATTCGGGAATCCCGTAAACGAGTACCCCGCCAGCCACGTGCAGAGCTTCAAAGACGGTGACGTCGTAGCCGAGCTTAGCAAGATCCCCCGCGCAGGTCAAGCCCGCAGGCCCTGAACCTACGACGGCTACTTTATGCCCGTTGGACGGAGCTTTGACGGGTTGTTCTTTTACGTTTGCGTTATGCCAATCGGCAACAAAGCGTTCCAGCCTGCCAATTCCGACCGCTTCACAGCCCGCTTTAATTCCGCGCGTGCATTTTCCTTCGCATTGCGTTTCTTGGGGGCAAACTCTCCCGCAAACGGCGGGCAAAGACGAATCTTTCGCAATAATTTGATACGCGCCTTCAAAATCCCCTTCCGCGACTTTCGCAATAAATTCAGGGATAGCGATATTGACGGGACAAGCCGCTACGCAAGGACGGTTTTTACAGCCGATACAACGCTTTGCTTCGTCAATCGCCATTTCTGCCGTGTAGCCGAGCGCAACTTCGCTGAAATTCCCGTTGCGTACTTCAGGGTCTTGGGTAGGCATAGGGTTCTTTAAAGGGTTCATATTGAACTTCGCCATTTTACTCTACCTCCTTTTTGAACAGGTTGCAAGTTTCCTCTCTTTCTTTGGCTTCGAACTCCGCATAAGTACGCGAACGGCTCATTGCTTCGTCGAAATCAATTTCGTGGCCGTCGAACTCAGGGCCGTCTACGCAGGCAAATTTCATCTTACCGCCGACAGTCAAACGACAGCCCCCGCACATACCCGTTCCGTCGATCATAATCGGGTTCATACTCGCAATCGTTTTCACGCCGTAGGGCTTAGTTGCCGCGCAGACGAATTTCATCATAATCAGCGGTCCGATAGTGATTACTTCGTCAAAGCGTTCCCCGCTTTCAAGCATTTCGTTCAAAGGCACGCATACGTTGCCTTGTCTGCCGTACGAGCCGTCGTCCGTCATCATAAAGAACTTATCGGAAGCCGCTTTAAATTCGTCTTCTAAAATAACTAAGTCCTTATTTCTAAACCCGATAATCGACGTGACGTCGCAGCCTTGCGCTTTAAGTGCTTTGGCAACGGGCATTGCGATTGCACAGCCAACGCCCCCGCCGACTACGCAAACCTTTTTCAAACCGTCTAAATGGGTAGGTCTGCCCAAAGGTCCTACGAAGTCGGGAATATAGTCCCCTACTTTTTTATGGTTGAGCAATTCGGTTGCTGCGCCCACGATTTGGAAAATAATCGTGACCGTGCCTTTTTCCCTGTCGTAATCGGCAACGGTGAGCGGAATACGTTCGCCGTCTTCGTCCACGCGCAAGATAATAAACTGACCGGGCAACGCCTTTTTCGCCACGAACGGCGCGAGAATTTCCATCTTTGTCACCGTCGGGTTCAGCGATTTTTTGCTTACAATCTGATACATTCTTCTACTCCTTTTCCTGAAAGTTTTTTCATTTTTACGGTAAAGACGCACCTTTTCGCCACATACCAAAATATATTATAACATAAAAAAATATCAAAAGTCAAACGCTCGTTTGATTGTAAGCGTAGGAAAATAAAAATATTTTCTTTTTTCGCTATTTTTCGGCATTTTTTATTTGCTTTTCTGATTACAAAGTAGTATAATGTTTACCGATTGAACATTTTAAAGGAGTTTTTTCTTATGGAAGCGTTATTAAGCTTATCTATCGCGCTTCTCGCAGGGCTTTTGCTCTCGCGACTTGCTAAACTTTTCCAGCTCCCTGCCGTCACGGCGTATCTCGTTGCAGGGATTTTAGTGGGACCCTACTGCTTGGGCGCGTTCGGCGTGAAAGGCTTGGGATTTGTGAATATGCACGATATCGAAACGTATTCTATCCTGTCGGACGTTGCGCTCGGCTTTATCGCCTTTTCAATCGGAAACGAATTCAGAATTTCCCAGCTCAAAAAAATCGGAAAACAAGCGACGATCGTCGGCGTATTACAAGCCGTAATCACCACCGTTTTGGTGGATATCGTGCTTATTTTACTCCACCTTGCTATGCCTGATAAGCTGCCCTTACCTGCGGCAATCACCTTAGGCGCAATCGCTTCGGCAACCGCTCCCGCCGCAACCTTAATGGTCGTAAAGCAATATAAAGCAAAAGGCCCCGTCACCGACATTCTTCTGCCCGTCGTTGCGCTTGACGACGCGGTAGGCTTAGTCCTTTTCGCTATTTCTTTCGGCGTTGCAAAATCACTCGGCGCAGGCGCGGCAATCGGCGTGGTTTCCGTCGTAGTTGAACCGCTTTTAGAAATACTTTGCTCTCTTGCGCTCGGCGCGATTATGGGGTATCTTTTCAGCCTTTGCGAAAAATTCTTCCATTCCCGTTCTAAACGCCTTGCCGTTTCCGTCGGCTTCGTGTTTATGACGATCGGGCTTTCTATGCTGAAATTCAAAATCGGTGGCGTGCATATCGGCTTTTCTTCCTTACTCGTTTGCATGATGCTCGGCACGGTTTTTTGCAATATCTGCGATTTCTCGGAAAATCTTATGGACAGAGTAGACCGTTGGACCGCTCCCCTGTTCGTGCTTTTCTTCGTGATTAGCGGTGCGGAATTAGAGCTTTCCGTTTTCACCGATTTAATGATCATCGTAATCGGCTTGGTATACATTATCAGCCGTTCGGCAGGCAAATACGGCGGTGCATATGTAAGCGCAAGGCTTTCTAAGTGCGAACCGAACGTCGTTAAATACTTAGGCATTACCTTGCTCCCGCAAGCGGGCGTGGCGCTCGGTATGGCAGACATGGCAAAGAACGCAATCGAGCTTGGCTCGGCAGGGCTTTTGATTTTCAACATTACGCTGTTTGCGGTGTTAGTTTACGAACTTATCGGACCTGCCTTAACGAAGATGGCGCTTTTAAAAGCGGGCGACATCAATCCCGAAGGCAAAACGAGCGCGCGCCATCATTCCTTAAAAAACACAGGCAAATAAAAAGCTACGTTGCTTTGGCTCTCCTTGAAAAAGGAGAGCTTTTTCTTTTGTTCTTGCAGGAACTACACCCCCCCTTTTTGACAAGGGTCAAGGTGCATTGCCCTTTAATAGGAAGTCCAGAAACTCAGTTTCTGGTCGGGTGCAGGGGCGAAGCCCCGCATATCTATGCCCAAGTAAAGCAACCGATAGGTTGCGTTATTCTCGTGGCTTGCCACGCAATCGTCCAACGGACGAAAAAAGATTGCCACGCTACGCTCGCAATGACATAGGTGGGGTAAGCCTTTTCCGCGCTGTCATTGTGAACGAAGTGCGACAATCTCGCGGAAAAGGCTCTGCTATCTATTTTTAGATTGTTGCAGTCGCTATCGCTCCTTGACAATGACATAAGGCGTTAAAAAAGACGGCGGATTCGTCTTTCGACCAATCAGCCGTCTTTTGTGCTTTTCGCTGAAATAACCCCTTTTCAAGCGTTATTATTTAGACATTACTTCCACTACGCCGGACATATAATCTTTGCCAGCTCCTTCTCCAAATTCATAATACGCCTTATTATTCTCATCAGGCATATTTGCAGGGATAGTAGCAAAATTGTGTTTTACATAAGGTTGCCCTTTGTCGTCAGCGAGCCAATCGCTCGTTTCATCCGCTCCACCAGAACGAACGAACAACGTCAAGTTAATTTTTTGTACATCAGTACCTTTAATAATCGTCAACGGCCAGCCGTTATCTGCAAATCCCTTTTCAATTTTTCCTTTAAGATACGCAGCTGTGTCTTTCATTCCGTAAGCAACGAACCAAGCTTCTTCGCCTGATACCCAGTTGCTAAAGGTCGTCGCTTTATCCACGTCAACTTCAACGGAAACCGTACAACCACTCGCTTGCGCTCTGTCTTCTACCGTAATCGAAGCCGCGTTGCCTTGACCGAATTTAGAATTTCTAACCGTCAATTTCGTTAAGTTATAAAGATAAACGGTAGAATTCCAAGTGTTGTTAATGCTAACTTCATTCAAGCTGTATTGCACAGATTGTTTGTTT
>CAJGCN010000052.1 GCA_904501815.1 uncultured Clostridia bacterium | reverse complement strand
ATCGTAGCCGAACGCGTTTTCCGAAAAATGCAATTTATAGTCGGGTAAAAAATTCCCTTGCCCGTCGCGCACCCCTTCCGCTTTGTTTGCCCCCGCGTAGCGCGCTTTATCCTTATGCAACCGTTCGGCAATCGCTTGATGTTCGCCTGAAAGAACGTACCATTGATTTGCCCCAACCGACTGATAGTTGTTTTGCAAAGGATAAATTACTTGTATTCCCGTTTTATTTTGATACTCTTTTAACGAAGCGTATTCTTCGTCCGTCAAATCTTTATAAATATACCCTATCTCGTAGTAGCCGTCTAATTTCATACGGTAGCTTTTTCCGCCCGACGACTTTTTATAACTTTTTAAAGGGGTGCGGGACTGCGTTTTTCCGCCCGCCAACTTCTGTTCGCGGGCAATCCCGTCGTAAAGGTCAAATCTTGCCTGCCCGCCTTCGAGTTCCTTTTCTCCGTTCCAAAAAGGCAGGTTTATCTCTCGGCTAAACGACAGCGACGGGGAAACCTTTAAATAATACGGGTCGCGAAACTCCACCGAATAGGAAGAAAACAAGGGCGCAAACACCGCAAACAATAGCTGAAACCCGATTACGACGAGCGCGACGAGCGCACCCTTATTTTTCGCAAACCGACCGAGCGCGTCTTTAAAATATCCTATCGGTTTTCCCCGTAAGACTTGTTCCGTTTCCCTTTCCCTTTGCGCAAGACGGAATTTTCTTTGCGTACTTTCGTCAAATTCCATTATTTTTTGCCTCCTATCCGAATACGCGGGTCAATCAAGCCGTAGCTCACGTCCACGATCAATCCCGATAACAGCCCGATCGTCGTATAAAAAAAGGTCAAGCCCATAAAGAAATTGTAATCCTTCATCTGTATCGACGAGATATACAGCGCGCCCACGCCCGGTACGCCGAACACTTGCTCGATAATCAGCGACCCGCTCAATACCCCGATAAACTCCCCTAAAAGCACGGGAAAGATAACGACCATTGCGTTGCGTAAGGCGTGGCGAAAAACGGCTTGTCCTTTCGTTAAACCCTTTGCGCGCGCCAACAGCATATATTCGCTCGTCAACACTTCCGAAAGCTCTGCGCGGGTATAACGGGTAAGCCCCGCAATCACGCCAAAAGACAAAGACAATACGGCAGGAAGCATAGAAAGAAAAACCCGTCCGCTCAAAACGGGAAAGCCTTTTGCCACCTGTAAATCAAACCAACCCCATTTATAGCATAAAAAATATTGCACTAAAAAAGCGTAGACATAGCTCGGCACGGAAATAAATACGACGACGGCAACGGACACGAGATGATCCTGCCAACGGTTCTTTTTCAACGCGGCAAAAATCCCGAGCGCAATCCCAAGCGGCGCGGCGAACAATAACGCGTATAAATTAACGAGTACGGTATAGGGCAATTTTTCAAGTAAAATCTCCCAAACCCCTTTGGTGGGATACATGGTCAACCCTTCCCCCCAATTCCAAGAAGTGAACACGTTTTTCCAAAAAGTCAAATAGGATGCAAACAGCGGAGCTTTAACGAACTCCCCGTTTGATTTTTCCACCAAATACCCAAGCGCAACGAGTTTTTTATACTGCAAAGTAATGTCCGCGCCGGGCACGCGCGCCACCGCCGGAACGGGTAAAAGTCTGATTAAAATCAAGCATACTGACATGACGATAAACAGCGTGAACAACATTAGCGCAAGCCGCTTTAAAATATATTTTCCCATAGCTTTCCCCTTACTTAGTATAATCGAGCGACGATTTATCCAAAGCGTTCCACGCGCGATCGTCGTAGGAAAAGGTCATAAACCGAATTCCGCCAAACCCGACGATATCCACAAACCGCAAGGCGGCGGCGTTCGTCTTTTCCGAGCGCAAAACGGCGGTATTCCGATAATAGAGCGGTATCGCCGTAAAATGCGAAAGGTATTCGCTTTCAAGCGCGGCGAAGATTTTCGTTTTCAGCGCAACCGTCTGTTCGCTTGCTGGCGCAAGCTTTTTACTTCCGTCCACCGCCCACACGTCTACGGCGTGATTGTTCAGCCAATCCGCCCACTCCTTTAAAGAAGCCGCGTAGCTTTCGTATTCGAGCGTTTCAAGCAAATCAAGCGCAAGCTCTACGCGTATTTTCGACGTATCAAACCCGTATTCCATTTGATTGCCTTTGCCGTTCGGGTCGTCGCAATATACGTTCGATAATATCCCCAGCCCGTTATACGCCGCACCGCCCCACGTTGAGAACATCATATCCACGTTGCCTGCATACGCGGAATTATAATAATCTTGATCAGTCTTCATGGTCAGCGACACTTTGCCTTCAAAATCCGTACCCTTACAAGCTGCTTTCACGCAAGCGTTCAAATAGTTGAACATTTGCGCATAGATTTCGTCCGCGTTATACACGACCATATCAATCCGAACGGGCGTTTTTCCGTTATACAGCGCGCCCGTAGCCACCTTATTCCCCTTTTCGTCGTGCGTGGTCGCATAGTCGAACGCCTTTTGCATTTCCGCGCGCGCTTCTTTTAGATTATATCCCGTAATCGCTTCGTATGCGTCGTCTAATTCGGGGTATTTCTCCCCTGAACCGTAGCCGATAGAATACAGTTTACAAAGGGCGTGCCGTCCTTCTTCCGTCGAACGGTAGGAAGTTCCTTTCGTCGGGTCGAAAACGTACATAGTATTCAACAACCCGTACCCCGCCGACCCCGCCGCCGTATACGCCGAAGCAAACTCGTCGCGGTTAATGCAAAGAGAAATCGCTTTGCGAAAGGAAGGCACGGTGAGTAGCGTTTTATTCACCCCTTCCTGTCTGCCCCGCGCAAGTAATTTTTGATAATCGGTATTTAAGGTGAGTTTCGTCGTGTAATCTTGCGGAGTATATTCCACGCGGGACGAACCCGAATACGTTTCCATATCCGCCGAATCCAACGCCACTTCGTCAAGTTCTCCGCTCAAAAAGGAAAGCATTTCCGTTTTATGATCTTCAATCACGTTAAAATAAATCTTATCCGCTTGGTATTGTCCTTTATGCAACCCGTCGCGGTAGCCGTACCAACTCCCGTTCCGTTCAAAGGATAAATAACTGTCCCGCCCGTAGCCTTTTAAGGTATACGGTCCGTAGCCGACGGACGACGAAAGAGAAGTGCAATACTCCGACCCGACGGAAGAAATTTTTTTGTTTGGATTGCGCGCCCCGACCGTTTTCGTCCCGTCCGTATAATAATAAATTTTATGCTTTTCGTAAAGTTCCCTATGCACCAGCCAAGTAGACGTATTGTAATAAGGCAAATAAAAATCGGGATTGACGAGTTTACTTTCGAGTATCAAATCCAAATACTCTAACCCCGAAGCTTGGTCTTTGCCCGCCTTTAAACCTACTTCGTCAAAGGACGAAACTTCCTTGTATAAATATTTTTTCGCGTTATAAATCGCAAAATCCCCGCCGTAGTAAGAATCTGCCCGTCGGTTGTTCATTTCGGGGTTTAACAGCTCGCGCATAGAATACACGTAATCGTTCGCCGTAATCTTCGTTCTCGCCCTGTCGTCAAAAGTCGCTTGGGGATTTAAATAAATGCGAAACGCCTTTCCACGCTCCCCCGCTTTTACGCCGTAGCGACCTGTATAGAGAGCGGAAACGTCTTGATATAAGGATTTCGTATTTGGAACGTAGGTTGCCATTTCGGGTACGGCAAGCGACGACGCGCCGTCCTTTGCCAACACGAAATCGAAAAAACCGATATTCAAAAAGCTCATCACCTTCGAATCGGTGTTGTCCGACCAAGTATGCGGATTCCAGTTCAAACTCTTAACGCCCGCTATGGGAAGCTTGTAAGTATACGTTTTTTCGTCTTCATACCCCGCTGACACCCCTTCAAAAGGTTGTTTTTCCGTTTCCCCGCCGTTGATAATCTCACGTGGTAAACGACGCTTGCGCATATCCGCAACCGTACAAATTTGCATATTTGCATACGCGCTACCGTCTTTTTTCGTGGTGGCGCGGGAAACGAATCCCGTGAAACAGATCCCCCCTATCAGAGCGCAAATTAAACCTTTCGTCCTTTTCTTCATATATTAAGAATGGTCAAAACGCAAAAAGTTTATTCTCTAAACCTAAAACACTTGACGAAATTCCCCTTTCGTGCTATACTTAGTAAAATCCAAAAAACGCCCGTAGGGCGTGGAGGTAATTATGGACAAGAAAAATCAAAAAATAGAAACCAAATGCGTGCAAGGCGGCTACACTCCGCAAAACGGCGAACCCCGCCAAGTGCCTATCGTTCAAAGCACGACTTTTAAATACGCAACCAGCGAAGATATGGGCAAGCTCTTCGACTTGGAAGCTAGCGGGTATTTTTATTCCCGTTTGCAAAACCCTACTTGCGACACCGTCGCCGCAAAAATTTGCGAGTTAGAAGGCGGTACGGCGGCAATGCTCCTTTCGTCGGGACAAGCTGCGAGCTTTTTCTCTGTATATAATATCGCTTCTTGCGGAGATCATATCATCTGCTCTACCAACGTATACGGCGGAACGTATAACCTGTTTGCCGTCACTATGAAAAGAATGGGAATTTCCTTTACCTTTATCGATCCCGACTGCACGGAAGACGAGCTGAACGCGGCGTTTCAAGAAAACACCAAAGCGGTGTTCGGGGAAACGATTGCCAACCCCGCTTTGACTATTTTCGATATCGAAAAATTCGCAAAAGCGGCGCACGCGCACGGCGTACCCTTGATTATCGACAACACGTTCGCTACCCCCGTAAACTGCCGTCCTTTCGAATGGGGCGCAGATATCGTCACCCACTCCACCACCAAGTATATGGACGGACACGGTAGCGCGGTCGGCGGGTGTATCGTCGATTCGGGCAACTTTAACTGGATGGCGCATAAAGAGAAATTTCCCGGTCTTTGCACGCCCGACGAAAGCTATCACGGCATCACCTACGCGGAAAAATTCGGACAAGCCGGCGCGTATATCACCAAAGCGACGGCGCAGCTTATGCGGGACTTTGGATGCTGTCAATCCCCGCAAAGCGCGTATTATTTGAACTTAGGCTTGGAAAGCTTACACCTGAGAATGGAACGCCATTGTTTGAACGCGCAAAAAGTTGCGGAATATTTGGAAAAAAGCGACAAGATTTCTTGGGTAAACTACGCGGGCTTGCCTTCGAATAAATACTACGCGCTCGCGCAAAAATATATGCCGAAAGGCACTTGTGGCGTGGTAAGCTTCGGCGTGAAAGGCGGTCGAAGCGCGGCGGAAAAATTTATGAAAAACTTGTCGATTATCGCGATTGAAACGCACGTTGCCGACGCGCGCAGTTGCTGTTTGCACCCTGCCAACGCAACGCATCGGCAAATGAACGACGAAGAACTTATCGCGGCGGGAATTCCGGGTGACTTAATCCGCCTTTCCTGTGGCATTGAAAACTACGAAGATTTGATTGCGGATATCGAGCAAGCATTGCAAAAGGTATAAAAGAATTTTCCGTTTCACGAACAATGCTTCACGAACACTAAAACAGGAGTAAACAAATGCCGATTAAAATTCCAAACGATTTGCCTGCGGTGAAAACTTTGCAAAGCGAAAACATTTTCGTCATGACGGAAACGCGCGCTATCACGCAAGACATTCGACCTTTAAAAATTCTCATTTTAAATTTAATGCCGAAAAAGATCGAAACGGAAACGCAGCTTTCACGGCTTCTCGGCAACACCCCTTTACAGGTGGAAATGGAACTTATCCACACAAAATCCCACCAGTCCAAAAACGTGGCGGAAGATCACTTGCTCGCTTTTTATAAAACCTTCGACGAAGTCAAAGAAAGAAATTTCGACGGTATGATTATCACGGGCGCGCCCGTTGAACACCTTGCGTTCGAAGAAGTCGAATACTGGCAGGAACTGACGGAAATTATGGAATGGACGAAAACGCACGTGCATAGCACTTTCCATATCTGTTGGGGCGCGCAAGCGGGGTTATATTATCACTACGGTATCCAAAAACACGGCGTACCTGAAAAGCTGTTCGGAGTATTCCCCCACCAAGTCGAATACAAAAACTCCATTTTGTTTCGCGGTTTCGACGATACGTTTATGGTCCCCCAGTCCCGCCATACGACGGTATACAGGGAAGATATTGAAAAGGTTGATAAATTAAAAATTTTAGCTTCGTCCGAGCAAACGGGCGTATACGCGATTGCAAGTGAAAAAGGCAGACAAATTTTCATTACGGGCCATTCGGAATACGACGCAGACACGTTAAAAAACGAATACCTTCGCGATAAATCGCAAGGCAAGCCGATTAAAATTCCTGAAAACTACTTTCCAAACAACGACGAAACGAAAGCTCCGCTGGTATCTTGGCGTTCGCACGCGAACTTATTATATTCGAACTGGCTGAACTATTTCGTCTATCAAACGACCCCTTACGATATCAAAAAAACAATCGAATAAAAAAAGAATGGTTCAATTTGAACCATTCTTTTTTTATACAAAGGAGAGTTATCCCCTTAACTCTTATCCGTTATTGCCACCCCGTGCAACGGGGAGCGTTTTGTAAAAATCTTTTTTCAGATTGTCGCAGTCGCTTACGCTCCTTCACAATGAAGTAAGCTAAATCTTATTCAAACCCCCATAATACATCTGGCGTTATTTCTAACAACTGACAAAGAACTTGAATTTGTTCGTAGTTTAATTGCACTTTCCCACTCTCGTAGCGTGCATAAGCGGGCTGTAATATACCAAGTTTTTTTGCCATATCATTTTGAGTTAATCCTTTTTGTTTTCTAATTTCTTTTATTCTCATTCCTATTTTTTGCGCAAGTTCCATTATTGTTATTTTATAACAAAAAGTGTTATATCCCTTTTCTTTTTTCTATTATAACATAAATTGTTATTAAAAAGTTGACTTATAACAAAAAATGTTATAAAATCGAAATATAAAGGAGTCCCGTTATGAATATGATATCTATTTTTAGTCAAAATTTAAAAAAGCAAATGCACGAAAAGCAACTTACCGTTAAAAGCTTAGCCGAACAATCAGGCGTGAGCGAAAGTACGATTTATTCGATTTTAAAAGAAAAAAGCAAAACCCTGCGTATTAAAACCGTTTACTTACTTTGCGTAGCGTTAAAAACAAAAATGAGTATTATGCTACCGTAATAAAAAGCTCCCTTTCCTAAAAGAGAGCTTTCTTATCAATTTTTTCGCCCGTTGGGCAAGTGCGTGGCAATGCCCCACCTCACCTGAAAGTGAGTTTCCGGACTTACCGTTTAGGTTATTTGATTAGGTCTTTTATGACTTCCCCTGCTATAATCAAGCCTACGACGGACGGAACGAAAGAAACGCTACCAGGCAAAGACTTTTTCCCGTCGGGGAGCGTTTCGGAAGTGTTTACCGCAATCGGGGGGTCTTTTGAATATACGACTTTGAGTTTTTCAATACCGCGTTTTTTCAGTTCTCGGCGCATAGCGCGCGCAAGCGGACAAACCGTCGTTTTCGAAATATCCGAAACTTCAAACGACGTCGGGTCGAGCTTATTTCCCGCACCCATAGACGAGATGACGGGGATATTTAACCGTTTTGCGTTTTCCACTATCGTCAGTTTTCCCGAAAGGGTGTCAATCGCATCTACGATATAATCGAACTGAGAAAAATCTATCTCGCTCGCCGTGTCCTGCGTATAAAACAAATTCAGAGCCTGCACCTTGCAAGCAGGGTTGATATCAAAAATGCGATCTTGCATCACTTGCGTTTTATACTTCCCGACCGTTGAATGAAGGGCGATAATTTGTCGGTTTATATTCGTTTCGGACACGGTATCGTTATCCACGAGCGTAAGCGATCCCACCCCGCTTCGAGCTAAGCCTTCGGCAACGTAGCCACCGACCCCGCCTATGCCGAATATCAACACTCGCGCCGAGCGTAATTTTTGCATTGCCTGTTCGCCAAGCAATAACTCCGTTCTTGAAAATTCGTTCATTTTCTTTTTTTCCTTTGTAAAAGTTTGGAAATCTCCGTAAATACTACCACCGACGCCGACAGTCCGAGTGAAATTGCAAACTCCTTAGCGGTAATCGGCGTAAATTCAAAAATTTTAGCAAGGGGCGGTACGAACACCACGACGAGTGTCATAATCAACGAAAACGCCGCCGCGCCCCACAAGAGTTTATTTTGCTTTTTTATCGTAAAGATAGAATGTTTTAAGGAACGCACGTCAAACGAATGAAAGGTTTCCGTAAGAGAAAGGGTTAAGAACGCCATCGTCACACCGTGCTCTACTCCGCCTATCCCTTTACCGACAAAAAAGCCGATTAAAGTCAAAATTCCGATATACGCGCCCTGCAAGATAACGTTTAAACCAACACCACCCGCGAACACGCTTTCTTTTCCGTCGCGCGGTTTACGGCGCATTAAATCGTCTTCGCCGTCTTCCATACCCAGCGCAATCGCAGGGAAAGTATCCCCTATCAAATTTATCCATAAAAGATGCATAGGGCGCAAAAGCGTATAGCCGAACATAGTTGCGATAAACACCGCAATCACTTCCGCGAGATTGCTCGAAAGCAAGAATTGAATAGCCTTACGAATATTTTCATATATCTTGCGCCCTTCTCCTACCGCCGAAACGATCGTTGCAAAGTTATCGTCTTGCAACACCATATCCGCCGCGCTTTTCGTGACGTCCGTACCCGTAATTCCCATGCCTACGCCGATATCCGCGCTTTTTATGCTCGGCGCGTCGTTTACGCCGTCCCCCGTCATTGCCGTAATATAGCCTTTTTTCTTCCACACGGAAACGATACGGACTTTATGTTCGGGTTGTACGCGCGCGTAAACGGAATACTTTTCAATTTCTTTTTCAAATTCTCCGTCGGGAATTTCCGCCATTTCCGCGCCCGTAATCGCTTGCGCCTTGTCTTCGATAATCCCAAGCTCTTTTGCGATTGCCACCGCCGTATCAATATGGTCGCCCGTAATCATAATCGGGCGT
>CAJGCN010000051.1 GCA_904501815.1 uncultured Clostridia bacterium | reverse complement strand
CCGTTCGTCGTAGTACTCGTTTCTTTAATTATGCTCTGCGCTTCCGTGTTCGGCACGGTGTTTCATTTGATTACCTTTAAAGAAGCGGAAAACGAATTTTTATGGTCGGGCGTGGAATACAGTTTCGTAGACGGCAATAAAAGTAAAGGAAGTCCTGTCGTTGCAACGGGCTTTGGCGACGTGGGAACGTACGTAAATATTCC
Organism: uncultured Clostridia bacterium; assembly: GCA_904501815.1. GTDB lineage: Bacteria > Bacillota > Clostridia > Christensenellales > Borkfalkiaceae > Scatosoma. The sequence goes on along the minus strand of CAJGCN010000051.1, from coordinate 8,879 downwards.
CGCAAAAATTGAAGGACATCCCGTCGTAGCGATTAACGAAGACGCTTTTCAAAACAACAAAAAGATTAAAAAATTAAAAATAGAAGGGGATTTAGATCTTGACGAGCGCGCGTTTAGCGGTTGTACGTCGCTTACGAGCGTAGAGCTTGTCAAAACCGCAGAAGTTTCCGAGTTTGCGTTTTTTGGCTGTACGAAGCTTGAATCGTTTACGGCGAAAAATCTCGATAGTATCGGTGCGAACGCTTTTTTAGGTTGTAAAAATTTAAAGACTTTACATATTTCTCATAAAGATAAAACGTTATCCATTGGCGATAATGCTTTTAAAGATTGTATAAAGCTGAAAAATATCACGATTGACCAAATCGTGGCGTATCCTAACGCATTGAAACTCAATTATTTCGGCGCTTGCGACAGTCTTGAAACCTTGCATTTAAGAAATTATAACTGCTCGGACTACGAAAGCGCGTTTGCTTGCAAAAAAGTGTTGTCCGACCTGTTTTCGACGAGCTCGCTCAGCGAGCTTAAAAAGCTTACGATAGATTATATCGACGAAATTCCCGCAAGTTTTTGTTCGGATAAACCCAAACTCAAAGAAGTCAAGCTCGGCGGTTTGAAAAAGCAAACGATGGGCGATTACGCATTCCGTAGCTGTTCTAAATTAGAAAGTTTAGATTTATCCGTAAAATTTACGGAGATTGGAGAATATGCGCTGAGCGGTACGAAAATCGTCCTGTTTGACGGTTCTGAGCTTGAAAAAATCGAAGAAGGCGCGTTTGCAAGCTGTGAAAAGTTAGAAGAAATCAAACTCAAAGAAAATACCGTTTTGGCTACGATTGGCGAAAACGCGTTTAAAAATTGTACGGCGTTGACTTCTTTTTATTTGCCCGAAGGAGTTGATGATTTAAAAGAAAGCGTATTCGAAGGCTGTTCCGCTCTTACAAAAATCGAAATTTCCGAGAAAAACGCTTTACGTAGCATAGGAAAACACGCGTTTGCCGACTGTTCTTCACTTTCTTCGTTGACGATTCCCGGAACGGTATCTGAGATCGGGGAAAGTGCGTTTAAAAATTGCCAACAGCTGACGGCAGTTTCTTTGCCCAACGAACTTCATATTCTTGAGAGTGGGGCGTTTCAAGGGTGTAGCGCGTTGACTTTTATTTCCGTACCTACGGCTACGACTTCTATCGGCTTAGGTGCGTTTGAAGGCTGTTCTTCGCTTACCGAACTTATTCTTCCTTTTATCGGCGGAACGGCAACGGAAAACAGATATCTTTCTTATCTTTTCGGCGCAAAAGAAAACGACGAGTCCGATTATATCCCGTCTTCCCTTTCGTCGCTTAGCGTTCTTTCGGCAACCGATATTCCCGACTATGCGTTCTACGACGCAACGGGCTTAACGGTGATTTCTTTGCCTGCTGGAATTACGACGATTGGCTCTCACGCCTTTGAACGCTGTGAAAGCCTTTTGGCAACGCCTGCGCTCAACGGCGTAAGGGCTATCGGCGATTCGGCTTTTAAACATTGTAATTCGATAAAAACGGTAAACATTCCATTATCTGTGGAATTTATCGGTGAATCGGCGTTTGAAGTTTGCGGAAGTATTGAACAATTGACCGTGCCGTTTATCGGCGGTAGCCAAGCAGAGGAACAGCCTATGTCGTATCTGTTTGGCAACGAAGAAAACGGTTCGTTGAAAAAAATTACCGTTTTATCTGAAACGGTCGTTCCGTACAATGCGTTTAGGGATTTCGTTGCGTTGAAAGAAGTGGTATTGCCCGAAGGCGTTCGTTCTATCGGCGCAAGCGCGTTTTTAAACTGTTATGCGCTTCGGAAAATCAATTTACCGACTACGCTTTGGGATATTTCTTACGGCGCGTTTGAAAATTGTCATACCTTATTTGAAATTTATAATTTAAGCGAATTAACGCTTGAATACGGAAGCGACGAACACGGCGGGATTGCTAAAAACGCTCTTTCGGTGTATACCGAAAACGACGAAAACACGCATAGCGTAGAAGCGAATTCTTTCCGCTTTCTGCACGCGAAAAAAGATAATTACTGGTATTTGACTGATTACGTCGGGAAAAGCGGGTCTTGGGAGCTTCCCGAATCCTTCGTGAACGAAAACGGGTCTGCCGTGAACGATTTTGCGTTGCCGAAATATTTATTTTATAAAAGACAGGACGTGAAAAGTTTAGCTGTTTCTTCGGGTGTCAATTCGATAGGCGAATGGGCGTTTGCGCAGTGTCAAAGCTTGACGGACTTAGAATTTTCCGAAGACGCACGCGTGAAAACTTTGCACGTTTCCACTTTCTACGATTGTTCGTCGTTGGAAGACGTTGCGCTTTCGGGAGATTTGGAAAATATCGACAGCGGTGCGTTTTATAATTGTACGAGTTTAAAAGATTTGCAATTTTCGGAAAAATTGAAATATTTAGAAGATGCGGCGTTTTATAATTGTGATTCCTTGCAATCGATTGCCTTCCCTGATACGCTTGAAGAAATAGGGGAAAACGCATTTTGCGATTGTGCTAATTTGCGGGAAGTGGAATTTGGCGAAGGTTTAAAGAAGATTAGCGCGTATGCTTTTGCGTATACGTCCGTTGAAGAGTTGCTGTTTAAAAATTCGCTTACGACGATTGAATACGGTGCATTCCAGTCGTGTAATTCGCTTTTAAAAATCGAATTTGGGGCAAACCTTTCCGAACTCGGAGCAAACGTATTCATTGATTGCCAACAGCTTGAAAGCGTAGTTTTCTACGACGACTGTCCTTTGCAGGAAATCCCGTCGAGTGCGTTTGCCTACGCTTACAAATTATTGCGTTTTGAAATTCCTTCGTCCGTGCATACGGTTAAGGATAACGCTTTCTATTCTTGCCAAGCGTTGGAGTCGATTACCTTACCTGCAAGCTTGCAATCGATTGAAACGGATGCGTTTTTCGATTGTGGCGTTTTATACGAAATTTATAATTTGAGCAATTTACCGATAGAGATTGAAAACCTTGACTACGGCTACGTTGCTCAAAATGCGGTAATCGTGCATAAATCTTTAAGTGAACCGTCTTTAAAAACGGTAAAATCTAATGATTTAGTGTTTAAGGTTTCGGGCGATTTTTGTTGCCTGTTCGCCTACGAAGGGAGTGCGGAGCAATTAAATCTTTCCAAAATTACTTTGGAAGGAAAACGCTACGATTCTTATGGGATTCGTCGCGAAGCCTTTGCGAATAAAACTTCTTTAAAAGAAGTTGTTCTTCGCGACGCCGTCACGGGGCTTGGCAAAAACGCCTTTGCGTATTGCTATAATTTGGAAACGGTTATTATGGGCAACAGCCGTATTTCCGTCATTCCCGAATACGCGTTTGCTGGCTGTGGAGCACTCAAAATCGTGGAATGTTCGAGCTTAACCGAGCGAATCGAAGAATATGCGTTTACCGATTGTAATTCTCTTCGCTCGTTTACCTTGAATAGTTTAGTGAATTATATTGGTATGGGGGCGTTCAATTATTGCTACCGACTTTGGGAAGTGTACGATTTAAGTCCGTCTATTTCCGTGCAACAAGGGGATTTTGAAAGGAACGGCGGGATAGGAGCTTACGCGCTTAAAGTTAATCAATCGGCAAGCGAACCGCCTATCGAGTATACGACGGTGGAAAATTTTGAATTCTTCCTTATGGATAAGGTTTGGTATCTCTATCAAAGAAGCTACGGCGACAGTAATTTATTTTTGCCCAAAACGTTTACTTACGACGGGCAAACGGTCAAGAGCTATAAAGTTTATAAAAACGCTTTTGAAGGACAGTATATCGACGTGGTGCTCGTGCCGAAAAACGTAGTCGGGATTATGGAAAACGCTTTTATTCATACCAACGTTTGGAGAGTGTATTACGAAGGCACGCAACAAGAATGGACGGGCGTATGCAATAGCGAAACGGCAGGACTTTACAATGCGAGTATGTCTTATTACAGCACTTGCGTACATAAAGACGGCGAGTGGACTTATCGAAACGGCGATATAAGCGTGGAACTGCAAGAGCTTGAATGGAAAGTAAAAGAAAAGTCTACCTGTAAAAAGGAAGGGATAAATTTAGGTACTTGCCCGCATTGCGATTATACGCAAGAAGAGCCTTTACCGCTCGGGGAACACGATTTCAACGAGAAAGGGATTTGCAAAGTTTGCGCAAAGGCAAAGACGAAGATTACTCAAAATAATTTAAAAACCTATTTCAACAACGACGAAAATTATGCGTTTGCTATAGACGATAAGGGGAATATCTCGTCTACTAATCACGACGATTTGTCTACGGCTACGCTCGTATTCACGGCAACTGCCGACTCGTCGATTAGTTTTTATTTCAAGCTTTCAAGCGAAAGTACTTATGATTGTTTGGTGATTGTTATAAACGAAGAAGAACAAGGCAAATGGTCAGGAACGGACGAAGGGTATTATTCCTGTTCTTTGAAAAAAGGCGACGTATTCAAGATTGCTTACCGTAAAGACAGTAGCGGAAACGATAAAGACGATTGCGTAAAAATTTCCGATTTGTGCGTAATTGAATAAAGCGAAAGGGAAACGGGTAAAAAATATGTTAAAAAATAAAGAATTAATAGACAAATTAACCGTAGACCAAAAGCTTGCGATTCTTACGGACGGGAAGTTTTTATCGTCGGAAAACGCGCAAGGGCTGGAATTACCTTGTCTTCATTTGGAAAACTACGACGATATCAACGCGAACAAGCAAGCGGGGGAAGAGTATCCGAGCTTAGAAGCGCTCGCCAACGCATGGAACGTTAAGGCGGTGGAAGAAATAGCCAAAAACGTTGGTGCGCAAGCGAAAGAGCAAGGGGTAAACGCCTTGTCGTTGCCCCGCTTAAATCCGCGCGGAAATCCTTTTAGCGCAGGGCTTTCCGAAGACCCGTATCTTGCGGGAAAATTAGGCGGTGCGCTCGGCGCGGGCGTTGCAAGCGTGGGGATTACCCCCGTTTTAGGAACGTGCGGGTTAAAAAAATCCGACGTAGCGTATTTGGATAAAAAACCTGATTTGCGCGCGCTTGCGGAATACTATATCGAGCCTTATCGCGTAGCAAGCCAAGACTGTACGCAAGGCGGTGTTTCAACATCTTTTAAAGCCTTGCAAAAAGACTATCACGATATTAACGTCGATTTTCTTTACCGCTTAGCCCGTAAGCATATCGTAAAAAACAAATTTTCGATAGCCGAAACAACGGACGCAGAATACGCGGTGGAAAGTTTGACGGCAGGAAATTCCCTTTGCTTGCACGGGCATACGCACGTGTTAAAAGATGCCGTAGAACGGTATTTGGAAATTCAAAAACTCGTGGAAGAAGGTGGCGCAACGGCTGATGAGCTTGACGAAGCGGTGCGCGAAGGCAACGCGCTGAGCATTACGGCGTTGGACGAAGCCGTTGACAAGGTAATCGAGTTTGCCTTTGAATGTGAACAGACCGCTCAAAAATCGTCGGGAGTAAAGAGCTCTATTGAAAAAGAACGGCTGTTGACAGAGCTTGCCGAACAATCGGTGGTATTGTTAAAAAATAAAGGCGGGTTGTTGCCCCTTTCCAAAGGCAAAAAAGTTGCCGTCGTTGGATCTGCTTGCGAAGACTACGCAAGCGAAAGCATAGGTTCTTTATTAGAACGCAGTAAGGAGTTCGGGTTAGAATACGTAGGCTACGAAGCAGGCTACGACAACGAACGCCCCCGCTGTGATGACTTAACGGAACGGTCGGTTGCGCTTGCAAAAAAAGCCGACGTCGTGCTCGTATACTTAGGCGGGGAAAGTAGGGAAAGTAAAATTACGGCAACCAAATGCGCAAAACTTCCCGCAAGCCAAACGGTATTATTAGAACGGCTTGCCCGCACGGGGAAAAAGCTCGTTGCGGTGTTGACGGGTAGCGGACGAACGGAAATCTCTTTCGACGAAGCGGTTGACGGGTTTTTGTTCGCGCCCTACGCAGGGGAAAAATGGTCGCAAGGGCTGTTGAATATTTTGACCGGCAAAGCAACGCCGTCGGGGAAACTTCCGTTTACGCTTTATGAAGATACCGACGAGCGGTTTGCAACGTTAAAACGGTATAAAAACGAAAACCGCAATAAAATCGGCGGATTTATCGGATACCGTCGCTACGATTCGGACGGAGAGAAGATGAAATATCCTTTTGGGTTTGGGTTAAGCTATACCAAGTTTGCGTATTCTCAGCTCAAATTAGATTCTGGCGGAGTTGAGTTTACCGTTAAAAACGTGGGGAATTGCAAGGGTACGGAAATTGCGCAAATTTATATCGGAAAAGCGGAGTCGTCTTTTTTAAGAGCGAAAAAAGTACTGAAAGGCTTTGCGAGAATTTCTTTAAAACCCGGCGAAAGCAAAACTTTCCGCCACACGATTAAATCTTCCGACCTTAGCGTGTTTGATGCGGAAGCAGGCACTTGGATCGTAGAAAACGGAAAATACGAAATTTACGTTGGTTCTTCCGTTTTAGAAAGTAAGTTGGAAGGGAAACTGTTCGTGGCTTCAGGCAGGACGGTAGCGAAAACGAAAGAAAGGGAATCGGATTATTTACAAGGGAAATCAAACGTTATTTCAGGAGGATATATCATGCACACAACGGTGGATATGCGGGCGTATAAAAAACAGTCGAAATGGTTCGGCTTTATTTGCATTGCGCTCGCCGTGCTTTGCGATTTGGTTTATTTAATTTGGGAACTGTTGTCAGGCGACGATATTCAAAGCCCGTTTGACGACGGCGGTTTAGTCGCACTACATATTGCGTTGATTGCGATTTTTAATTTGATGATGATTTTCGGGATTGCCGCCATTTGCGTGTGCCATTCCAAGAAAAAAGCCTACGAAAAAGATCCGCCGATTGAAATAGAAAACAGAGAAAACGAAGAAACGGCAAAAATCGAACAGGCGTACGAGCAATTATTCCTTTCCGAATTTACGGTAGACGACGAAGAAGACGACGATACCGACGAAGAAACGTCTTTCGTCGTGGAAGAAGAACGCGACGAGCATTTCCGTCACGGACTGACCATGAAAGAGTTGGCAAGCGGTTTCGTGGCGTTTGCAAGCGAACGGGGGATTACGTTGGATTACGCAATGGCAAGAACGGTATTTACTGCAATGTCCGTTTCCAGATTGATGATTTTAAGAACGGAAAACGCAGGGTCGGTTTCAAAATTCTATGAAACTCTCAGCGATTATCTCGGTTGTTCCGCCTTTTTAGACGACGCGGACGCTTATACTTCGGGCGACGATTTACTCTTTAAAATCGGCACGAAAGGAAACTACGTAAAAACGAATTTGCTTCGCGCGTTCTCGGCGGCGGAAGAAGAAAAACAGACGGTACAAACGGCGTTTATCGACAATATAAAACTTGAAAAGTCTGCCGAATGGTTCGCCCAGCTCGTGCGCTATGCTTCCAACCCCGAAAAGTCTGTTGCTTTGACGGCGAAAAATAAAAGCATTACCGATAAATCCTATCCCACGTCGCCAAATCTTTGGATTATGGTCGGACTTAGTGCAGGCGAACGCACGGAAAATATTCCCGCTTCTATTGCCGAAGTGGCGAGCGTGATCACGCTGAAATTTGCACAGGAAGAAGGAATTTTCGAGCAAACCGAAGGTACGCCTTTGAGCTTCCATCAATTTGAAATGCTCGGCGACGACGCGCGTATCGGGCACGAGCTTAGCGAAGATAAATGGAAAAAGATTGATAAATTAGAAGCGTACGTGAACGCCCGCGCGAAATACCGTATCGGCAATAAGCTGTGGCAAAAGATGGAACGCTACGTTTCGGTGTATCTCGCTTGCGACGGGGAAAAGGAAGATGCGCTTGACGAAATGGTAGGAGTAAAACTTCTTCCCACCGTTTTACCGATTATTGCTAAAAACCGCAAGGAAAACGACGAGTTGTTCTCGCACGTTTTGGAAAACGTGTTCGGGGAAGATCATCTCGACTGTTGCCGTAAAGCAGTGGAAGCTTCGGGCGTAGATTTAATGGCGTAAAAGGAGAGAATGTGAATGTTTTATAAAACGAACGGTTTAAACGGCGCAATGAGCGGACTTTGGGAAGCTTTAAGCTCCGGCTACGCAATCGCAATTTACGCAGTCATTTTATTTGTTATCGTTGCCATTCTCGTCGTGATGTTAATGGTGGGCGATAAACGCGCGCCCAGCGTTATTCTGTCCGACGAAATTTCCGTCGAAAACGCCGTTTCCGTCAACGGGGAAGTGAGCGTAAACGGGTCAAAAAACGAAAAGGAAAAAGAAACGGAAACAAAAAGCGAAGAAACGGAAGAGCGCAAACGCTTTTATATGCTGAGTAAATTAGACGAAGAACGAGCAAAGTTCAAGCGAGAAAAATACGACGAAAACGTAAGCTTAAAGAATTTTTGCGAAAGCTTTCGAAACTTTGCGTCGAATAAAATGCGCCTTTACTACGATATCGCAGATATTCGCAGATTCGTAGCAGGTTTGGCGGTGTCGAAATTGATAATATTGCAAGGTATATCAGGTACGGGTAAAACTTCGCTCGCCAACGCCTTTGGCGAGTTTTTGGATAATTCGTCAACGGTAATCCCAGTACAGCCAATGTGGAAAGAACGTACGGACTTAATCGGGTATTATAACGAATTTACGAAGCGATTTAACGAAACAAAGCTATTGCAAAAGATGTACGAAGCGAATTATTCGAAAGATATCTATATCACGGTATTAGACGAAATGAACATAGCGCGAGTGGAATATTATTTTGCGGAGTTCTTGTCGCTACTGGAATTGCCGAACGCAGAAAAGCGGTATTTAGACGTAGTGTCGGATAAATGGGAGAACGACCCTGTACAGTTAGTGAAAGGACAAGTG